>NZ_JBSHMJ010000040.1:0-16595 GCF_053645265.1 Dietzia sp. NPDC055343
CGGAGGTCGACTGGGTGTCGCTCGGTGGACCCGGCGGCAGATGGGTCGCCGACCCGTGGGACGAGATGTGCCGCGCGGACGTGGTGGTCAGCGCTGCCGGACAGAGTTCGATCGCCGACCTCGCCGCCGCCGACGCCCACGTGGTGGCCGCGCCCGAGGTGCGGCCCTTCGATGAACAGGACGCCACCGCGGCCCACCTCGAGCGGCTCGGACTCGGCGCGGTGGTCGGACGCGAGGACTCCGTGAACGACCTGGTCGCCGCGGTACGACTAACGCTCGAGCGGGCCCGATCCACCCCGGGCGCAGGGTCCGGACTGCGGGAGGCGTGGGAGGTCGACGGCGCAGCGCAACGGCTGGCCGGGGTGCTGGAGTCTGTCGCGCGGGAGCCCCTCGCCCAGGGGCCGGCTGTGCTGGAGCCCGTCGCGCCGGGGTTCGCCGCGCAGGGGGCCGGGCGATGAGCGCGGGGACCTCGATCGCCGTGGTGACCGTGTGCACTCCCGGGCGCATCGACCACCTGCGCTCCCAACGCGAGGCTCTCGCGGCGAACCTGCCGGAGGCCCGGCACGTGGTGGTGCTCCCGGAGCGCCCCGGCAGCGCGGAGCTGGCTGCCGAACTGGCCGAGCTCGGCGCCATCACGGTGGAGCTTCCGGCCGGGCCCGACCTGCCCGTGGCGCGATCACGCAACCTCGGCGGAGACCGCGCGACCGAGCTGGGGGTGGACCTGATCGTCTTCCTGGACGTGGACTGCATGCCCGGCCCGGACCTCGGGTGCCGCTACGCCGAGATCCCCGACGGGGCCGTGGGCCTGGGGCCGGTGACCTATCTGCCCGAGTCCGCCGGCGCTCCCGACCCGGCCGACCTGCCCGGGCTCACGGACCCGCACCCGGCACGCGATTTCCCGGCCCGGGGCACACGGCCGCTGGAGCCGGACGAGTACGGGATGTTCTGGTCGCTGTCCTTCGCCCTGCGACCCGCGTTGTGGCGGTACATCCGCGAGGACTTCGGTTGCTTCGACGAGGCCTTCACCGGCTACGGCGCCGAGGACACCGATTTCGGGCGCCGACTGCTCTACCGCCGCGTGCCCGTGGTGCTGGTCGCGGGGGCGCACGCCTATCACCGCTGGCACCCGGTGTCCGACCCGCCGGTCGACCACCTCGACGACCTGCTCCGGAACGGCGCCCACTACGCCCGGCGCTGGGGAGAGTGGCCGGCGCCCGGCTGGTTCGCCGAGTTCGAGCGGAGGGGGCTGGTCCGCCGGGACGGGGACGACTGGGTGCGCGCGGGCGGCGAGCGGGACTGACCGTGATAAATCGAAAAGAGCGTTCCGCACAGTCTCACTCGGAAGACGTGTGCCGAACGCTCTTGTCGACGGGAGGGGGGGACTCAGCCGAGGAACGCCTTGTCCGAGAGCGTGGCGCCCTTGATGTTGGCGAACTCCTTGAGCAGATCCTGCACCGTGAGCTTGGACTTGGTGGCGGCGTCGGACTCGTAGACGATCCGCCCCTCATGCATCATGATCAGCCGGTTGCCCAGCCGGATCGCCTGCTCCATGTTGTGCGTGACCATGAGCGTGGTGAGCCCGCCCTCGCGGACGATCCGCTCGGTGATGGTGGTGACCAGCTCGGCGCGTTGCGGGTCCAGGGCCGCGGTGTGCTCGTCGAGGAGCATGATCCGCGGCTGCGTGAACCCGGCCATGAGCAGCGAGAGCGCCTGCCGCTGCCCGCCGGACAGCAGGCCGACCTTGGCGGTGAGGCGATCCTCCAGTCCCAGCTCGAGCATCGCGAGGTCCTCGGTGAACCGGGCGCGCCGCTTCTTGTCGAGGCCCGGCCGCAGCCCACGCCGCTTGCCCCGCAGCAGCGCGAGCGACAGGTTCTCCTCGATGGTGAGATTCGGCGCGGTCCCGGCGAGCGGGTCCTGGAAGACCCGGCCGACGTACTTGGCGCGCTTGTAGTCGGGCATCCGGTTGACGTTGACGCCGTCGATCTCGATGACCCCGTTGTCCACCGGCAGTCGCCCGGCCACGGCGTTGAGCAGGGTGGACTTGCCGGCACCGTTGGAGCCGATCACGGTGACGAAGTCGCCCTCGGCCAGCGTCAGGTCGAGCCTGTCGAGGGCCCGGCGCTCGTTGACGGTGCCGGGGAAGAACGTCTTGGAGATGGAGTTGACGGTCAGCATGGCGGGGTCACCCTTCTCCGGTCGCGGATCCGGCGCCGGAACCGGCCCCGGTACGTGCTGGGCTCGAGCCCGCCGCGACCGCGGCCCCGGGGGTGTCCCGCGGCTCGCGGCCGGAGCCCGGGGTACCGGTCAGGGAACCGACGGCCCGCCCGAACGGGCCCAGGAGCCCCCTCCAGCGGGGGAGCAGCAGCGCGATCACGACGAGCAGCGCGGTGATGGCCTTCATATCGTTGGGGTTCAGACCCACCTCGAGCGCCGCGAAGATGATCAGGCGGTACAGGACGGCGCCCACGACCACGGCGAACACCGCGAGCCACAGGGTGCGCTGGCTCAGCACGGCCTGGCCGAGGATCACCGAGGCCAGGCCCACCAGGATGAGACCGATGCCCATGGAGATGTCGGCGAACGCCTGGTACTGGGCGATGAGCGCACCGCACATTCCCACGAAGCCGTTGGAGATGGCCAGCGTGAGGGTCTTGGTGAAGTCGGTGGAGACGCCGAACGAGGAGATCATGGGGCCGTTGTCACCGGTGGCGCGGATGGACAGACCCAGGTTGGTGTTGAGGAACCAGATGACGACCAGGCCGAGCAGTATGACCGCCACGGCCAGGATCCCCACGCCGCCCCACGTACCGAGGAGCCCGGCGTCCTTGAGGGGGGTGAACACGGTGTCCTGCCGCAGGAGCGGGACGTTGGCCCCGTCCATGATCCGCAGGTTGACCGACCACAGGGCGATCATGGTGAGGATGCCGGCCAGCAGACCGTCGATCTTGCCCTTGGTGTGCAGCAGCCCCGTGACCGTGCCGGCCAGGAACCCGGTGACGAACCCCGCGAGGGTCGCGAGTACCGGGTTCCAGCCGGCGAGGATGGCGATCGCCGCGGTGGCGGCGCCGGTGGTGAAACTGCCGTCGACGGTGAGGTCGGGGAAGTTGAGCACACGGAAGGTAAGGAACACCCCCAGCGCCATGACCCCGTAGATGAGGCCTACCTCGACGGCGCCGATCACTTGCGGTCAGCCTCGGCGAGGATGGCCTCGGGAATGGTCACACCCTGGCGCTCGGCGGCGTCCTCGTTGACCACGTAGGTGAACTCGGTGGCGGTCTCCACCGGCATGGTGGCCGGGTCCGCTCCGTCGCGCAGGATGCGCAGCGCCATCTCACCGGTCTGGCGACCCAGCTCGGTGTAGTCGATGCCGATCGTGGCGACGGCGCCGCCCTCGACGGTGCCCTCCTCGGCGGCGATCACGGGGATCTGCTTGGACTCCGCGATCTGGACCAGCGAGGCGATGCCGGAGACGACCATGTTGTCGGTCGGGACGTAGATCGCGTCCACGTCGCCCAGGGCCTCGACGGCCTGCTGGATCTCGTTGACGGTGGTGACGGTCTGGGTGGAGATCTCCAGGCCCAGCGGGCCGGCGGCCTCCTCGGCCTGGTCGACCTGCACCTGCGAGTTGACCTCACCGGAGGCGTAGACGATGCCGACTTTCTCGGCGTCCGGCACGATCTCCTTGAGCAGCTCGAGCTGCTCGGTGATCGGGGCGGCGTCCGAGGTGCCGGTGACGTTGGCGCCCGGCTCCTCCATCGAGTCGACCAGCTCGGCCTGGACCGGGTCGGTGACGGCGGTGAACAGCAGCGGGATGTCGGTGATGTTCTGGGCCATTGCCTGCGCGGCCGGGGTGGCCACGGCCAGCGCCAGATCCAGGTCGTCGCCGGCGAACTGCTGCGAGATGGTCAGCGCGGTGGCCTGCTCGCCGTTCGCGTTCTGCTCGTCGAACTCCGCGTCCACCCCGGCGTCCTCGAACGCCTGGATGAACCCGGCCGTCGCGGCGTCGAGTGCGGGGTGCTGGACGAGCTGGTTGATGCCGATCTTGTAGCTCTCGGAGCTGCCGCCCTCCCCGCCGTCGTCGCCACCGGAGCAGCCGGTGAGGACGAGCGCCGAGGTGGCCACCAGTCCGGTGAGGAGCTTCGCGCGTGAGAATGCCATGTGCTACGCCTTGTCTACGTCTCACGAGTGACCGTGAGGGGCCGGGTGCGTGAACTTACTGGCCTCACAGGGTACTCGGTAGGTACGACGCGGCATGGCCGGACTCTCATCACCGGCCGTGTGCGACGCCCGCTCCGCCTATGACGCGGCGGTTTCCGCCTGGGCCAGTTCCTGCTTCCAGGTGCGGAAACCCTCCTCGCTGCGGCCCCGCCGCCAGTACCCGGAGATCGAGGCCCGCGCGGCCGGCACGCCCCGCTCGCGACGCAGGTACGGACGCACGTGCTTCATCACGGTCTCGGCCTCGCCGTGGACGAATACCTGCACGTCGCCACCGGGCCAGGACAGACCCCGGACCGCGTCGACGAGCGGTGCCCCGCCGTCGATGACGTCCGCGCCGGCGTCAGCCGAGGAGGCACCACGGTGCAGCCAGGTGATCTCCACGCCCGCCGGCGCGGTCAACGCCAGTTCATCGGAGCGGTCCCCCACCTCCAGGAACACCGCTCCCCTGGCGTCGGCCGGTAGGGACTCCAGCGCGGCGGCGATCGCCGGGACCGCGGTCTCGTCGCCGGCGAGCAGGTGGAAATCGGCCGCCGGGTCGGGCCGGTAGCCGCCGCCCGGACCGCGCACGGCGACCTCGCTGCCGGCCGTGACGGTGCGAGCCCAGGGCCCGGCGACGCCCTGGTCGCCGTGGACCACGAAGTCGATCCAGATCTCGCGCGCCGCGGCATCGACCCGTCGGACGGTGTAGGTGCGCACCACCGACTCCTCGCCGTGCGGCAGCTCGAGCTTGACGTAGCTGTCCGTCTCCTCGCGGGCCGCGAACCCGTCGAACCCCTCACCTCCCAGAATCACCCGCACGAGGTGGTCGCTTACCTGCTCGGTGCGCAGAACAGTGAGGGTGACCGGGGTGCGGGACTTGGGGCTGGTGGACTGAGGGGCGCTGGCCAACGGAACTCCTGACATGCTGAAAACGAGATACTTAGGGAAGCCTATCCTTTTTCCGGGAATCGTGTCGTCGGCGGGGGATCGATCGGCCACCGGCTGTAGGTTCGGTGCGGTGCCCCGGAATCGTCCCACCCCTGGCTACGTGACCGGATCGGTCACGCGGGTCCTGCGGATCGCGTCGCTGCTCGGCATCGTGGCGCTGACCGCCTACGTCCTCGTGCGGTACCCCTCGTTGCCGGAGATCGTGCCCGTTCACTTCAACTTCGCGGGCGCCGCAGACGGTTTCGGCCCCAGGTCGAGCACCCTGTGGCTCGCGGGCGTCATGACCGGGCTGGGGGCCCTGGTGGCGTGGCTGTCCACGAAGCCGGACGTGCTCAACTACCCCGGCGAGATCACCGGGGCCAACGCGCAGCGGATGTACCGCGAGGGCGAGCGGATGATGGTGTGGGTCCTGGCCGGGCTGGCGGTGGTCTACCTGGGGATCTGCCTGCAGACCTTCGCCGGCACGGGGGCGGCCTTCCTCATCGTGGGCCTGGTCGCGCTCATGGGCTCGACCCTCGTCGGACTCGTGCGTATGTCGATCGCGGAGACCCCGAACTAGGTCGCGGCCCGACGTGGGAAGGGCGCGGGCCGGGCCACCCGGCTGCTGTGACTCACCGCCCCCTGGCCCGGAGGCGGACCACCTCGCCGTCGGCGCCCGCCCGCGCGCCCAGCGCGGCGAGGGACCGGTCCAGCTCGTCCGGCGGCGGATTGTGGTGGCCCAGGTGCACGGCCACCACCTCGGTGGCCCCGTCCACCGCGCCCACCTCACGCAACCGGTCGAGCATCGCCCCGAACCGCGGCAACCCCAGGTGGGAAGCCGAGATCTCTTCGCGGTGGCCGAGCGTCTCCTCGAGGAACACCGCGTCGAACCGCGCCCCGCGCACGGCCTCGAACCAATTCGGGTCCCACGGCCCGGTGTCAGTGGCCCACAACAGGCGCGCTTCGTCGGGGCCGGTGATGTCGTAGAGCACCGCGTCGCCCCGGCGGAACACCTGGTGCTGCGCAGGCAGCACGCGCACGTCGTACCGGCCCACCCGCACACGATCCCCGGCGGCCACCGGCGTGAAGCGCACCGGGTCGTCCGGCCCCACCCACTGCCGACACACCTCGAGCGCGTCCGCGGGCCCGACGATCTCGAGCTCACCGAGCCCCTCGACCCAGGACCGCACGAGCAGTGCCTGGGGGCCGAGGTGATCGAAGTGGGCGTGGGTGATGAGCAGGTGCGTGACGCCGGCGAGTGTGCGCCCGTGACGCACCACCGCGCCGGGGGTCTCGGGTCCGCAGTCGATGAGCAGGTCGTCGTCGACAAGCGCGGAGGTCTGGCCACGCACCACGCCGCGCGCACGTGCCGCCTCGCACGAGGCGCACCGGCAGAACGGCGACGGCCACCCGTCCGCCGCGCCCGTGCCGACCAGCAGGACCTCCGTCACGCCGGCCCCCGCACCGGTAGCACCGCGGGCCCGTCCGTACGGCCCACCACCTCGACGCGCGCGCCGTAGACCTGCGCGATCCGCTCGGCCGTGAGCACCTCGCCGGGCCGCCCGTCGGCCACCACGCGCCCCCGGTCGAGCAGGGCCAGGCGCTCGCCGTACTGCGCCGCGGAGGTGAGATCGTGCATCGCCGCGATCACCGTCAGCCCCGTCTCGCGACGCAGGGAATCGACCAGGTCGAGCACCTGCTGCTGGTGGCCGATATCGAGCGCGCTGGTCGGCTCGTCGAGCAGGAGGACGCGCGGTTGCTGGGCGAGCGCGCGGCCCAACACGACCCGCTGGAGCTCGCCGCCGGACAGGGTGGTGGCGATGCGCCCGGCGAGATCGTGCAGGTCGAGTCGGTCGATGACGGTGTCGACGACGACGACGTCGTGGGCCGACTCGGTCCCGAACCGCGGGATGTGGGGGGTGCGTCCCAGGCTGATCAGTTCGCGGGCCGTCACGCCCTCGGGGACGACCGGTCGCTGCGGCATCAGCGCGACGGTGCGGGCGACCCGGCGGCGCCCGCCGCGCCGCGGGGTGACGCCCTCGACCTCGAGGTGGCCCGTCGAGGAGATGAGGCCCGCCAGCGCAAATAGCAGGGTGGTCTTGCCGGAACCGTTGGGGCCGACCAGCGACACCCACGCGCCCGCGGGGACCGACAGGTCGACGCCGTGCAGGACCGGGGTGCTGTCACGGGCGACATGCAGGTCGCGGCAGGCGACGGCGGGCCCCGCGGGCTCCTCGGCACGGGGCATGGCGGCGCCGGGTACGCGCGGCGTCTCGTCGTCGTCGGTCATATCTGCCCCCGGCTGCGGCGCAGGACGAACAGGAAGAACGGGGCGCCGATCGCGGCGGTCACCACGCCGATAGGCAGCTCGGCCGGACTCATGGCGGTGCGCGCCACGACGTCGGCCAGGACCAGGAACGCGGCGCCTACCAGCAGCGACACCGGCAGGAGAAGGCGATGGCCGGGGCCGATCACCATGCGCACCGCGTGCGGGATCACGATGCCGACGAACCCGATCAGGCCCGAGACGGACACCACCGCGGCGGTGCCGAGCGTGGCCACGCTGATGAGCACCAACCGCACCCGCGACGGGGAGATGCCCAGGGTCGCGGCCTCCACGTCGCCGACCGCCATCACGTCGAGCATGCGGCGGAACAGGAAGATCACCGCGACCGACACGATCACGTACGGCAGGACCCGCGTCACCTCGGCCCAGCCGCTGGTGGTGAGCCGGCCGAGCATCCACGAATAGACCTGCCGCAGCGTGTCGTCGTGACGCTGCATGAAGAAGGTCTGGATGGCGCTGGCGAACGCGGCCACGGCCACGCCGGCGAGGATGATCACCACCTCGGTGCGGCCACCGCCCACGCTGCGTCCCAGCGCATACGTGGCCAGGACGGCGATCATGCCGCCCGCGAACGCCGCCGGCGGGACCATCGCCTGGGCCGCGGCCCCGCCCAGGACGATCGCCAGCGTGGCGCCCAGCCCGGCGCCGCTGGATACGCCCAACAGGTAGGGGTCGGCGAGCGGATTGCGGAAGACCCCCTGGTAAGTGGCGCCGGCGATCGCCAGCATCGCGCCGACGATCGCGCCCAACACCACGCGCGGGATGCGGATCTCCCACAGGATGACCTGCTGACGCAGCGTGAGACCGGAGTCGACCGACACGAGCGGGACCCGGTCGATCAGTTCCAGCAGCACTCCGCCCGCGGTGAGGCCGGCGGGCCCGACGAGCGTGCCGGCCAGGAGCGCCGCCAGCAGGACCAGCGTCGCCCCGCCCAGCACCAGGGCGCTGCGGGACGACGGGCGGGTCACGGGGCGGGCTGGGGTGCCGGGCTGCTCGCGGGGATGGCCGTGACGATCGCGGCGACCTCGCGCATGAAGTCCACGACGCGCGGACCCCAGCGGCTGGCCAGGTCCTCGTCCACCACGTAGACATGGCCGTCGCGCACCGCGGTCATCTGGTCCCAGCCCGGACGCTGCGCCACGGTCTCGGCGGTCACGCCACAGCACTGGCCGTCGGCGAGCAGCACCACGTCCGGATCGGCCTCGAGGATCAGTTCCTCGGACAGCTGCGGGTACGGGTCGCTGCCGGTGGCGATGGACGCCAGGCCCAGCATCGAGTAGATCTCGCCGATGTAGGTGTCGTCGGTGACGGTGTAATAGGTGTTGTCGAGCTCGTGGAAGTACGTCAGCGGGGTCTCGCGCCGCGGCACGGAGGCCACGATCTCCTCGATGTCGACCTGCATCTGCGCCACCAGCTCGGCGGCCTCTCCGACGTGACCGGTGGCGGCGCCGACCTGCTCGAGCTGGCTGTACGTGTCGTCCAGGGTCGCCGCCGCGGGCAGGACCAGCACCTCGACACCCGAACGCTCGAGCCCGGCCACGACGTCGTCGTTGTCGTCGGACAGCACCACCAGATCCGGGCCGTAACCGAGGATCGCCTCGAGGTTGGGCGTGTAGCCGGACAGCTCGGTGACCGGCGCGCCGGAGGGGAAGTCCGAGCGCTCGTCCACGGCCACCACCTGCTCGCCCGCGCCCACCGCGAACAGCATCTCGGTGGTGGTGGGGGTCAGCGACACGATCGACTGCGGGTCGCCGCCGGTGGCGGAATCGTTCGTGGCGGCCTCGTCGTCGTCACCGGCGCCGCAGGCCGTGGCCAGGAACACCAGGGCCGCCAGGGGTGCGGCCAGCAGCGCGCGGGCACGTGGGTGGTGCATGGCATCCTCCGATTCGCGGAGGACGAAAGCAGCTCGGGCCGCGGCGGGAGCGCCGCTGCACGCAACCGCCCTTCGTCCGAGGTCAGTTCGTACGGCTACCGCGGCAGCGGCCGACCTGGCTTGCCCGCTCTCCGGCGGGATCACAGTTGCGGGACAGCGCCGGTTTCCCACCGGCTTCCACCGCGTGCCTCGGGTGTCCGGCGCAGGTGGCCGGGACATGTCGAGGGTAACCGACCGCACGGCCCGCCCGGACGCGGCGACGCGAACGGCCCGCTGATCCCGGCGTGTGGGCGAAGCGATGCGCAATGCGCGCGGGCAGGATGGTCCGTGACACGTTCGCAGCGGGAAAGGATCACGAGATGACGACGACGAGCTCTTCCGACGAGGGCGCTCACTCCCAGGATCTCCGCGAGCAGGGTTTTGCGGCCAGGCGCGAGGTGATGAGCGACGAGTTCGTCGACCGCGCCATGGACCGGGCGACCGGGACCGCCTCGGAGGCCATCCAGTACGTGGTGACCGAGAACGTGTGGGGCAACATCTGGAACCGGCCCGGACTCGGGTGGCGGGACCGCAGCCTGCTCAACATCGGGATGCTGGTGGCGTTGCGCGCGAACGCCGAGTTGGCCGGGCACGTGCGCGGCGGACTCACCAACGGGCTCACGCGCGAGGAGATCACCGAGGCCGTCATCCACGCCTCGGGGTATTGCGGGGCGCCGGCCGCGCTGTCGGCCATGAAGACCGTCCAGGAGGTCTTCGACGCCCTCGACGCCGGGTAGTCTCGGGGCACCCAGGTGACGCCGCGCACTCCCCAACGCTAAGGAGCCCCGCCCATGCTGAGCACGATGATGCCCGAGCAGCTGACCATCAGCACGATCCTGCAGTTCGGCGCGACCGTCCACAAGGACGCGGTCGTCACCACGTGGACCGATTCCGGGCCGCGTAAGGTCACCTTCGGCGACATCGGTGCGCGGTCGGCCCAGCTGGCCAACGCACTGCGTTCGCTCGGTGTCGACGGTGACCAGCGCGTGGCGACGTTCCAATGGAACAATTCCGAGCACCTGGAGGCATACCTCGCGGTGCCCTCGATGGGCGCGGTGCTGCACCCGCTGAACATCCGGCTGTTCCCGGACCAGCTCGAGTTCGTGGCCAACCACGCCGAGGACACGGTCGTGATCGTCGACCCGACCCTGGTCCCGTTGCTCCAGCCGCTCCTGCCGAAGTTCTCCACGGTCGAGCACGTGATCGTCACCGGTGGCGCCGCCGCGACGCTCGAGGCCCCCGAGGGCGTGCAGGTCCACGACTACGAGGCGCTGCTCGCCGCGCAGCCCACCGAGTTCGACTGGCCCGAGGTGGACGAGAACACGGGCGCCGCGATGTGTTACACCTCCGGCACCACCGGTGACCCGAAGGGCGTCGTCTACTCGCACCGCTCGATCTACCTGCACTCGATGCAGGTCTGCATGTCCGACGGCATGAACATCTCGCTTGACGACAACGTGCTGGCGATCGTGCCGATGTTCCACGCCATGTCCTGGGGCCTGCCGTACGCCGCGTTCCTGGTGGGCGCCTCGCTGCTCATGCCCGAGCGCTTCCTGCAGCCCGAGCCGCTGGCCGCGATGATCGCCAGCGAGAAGCCGACGCTCGCCGCCGCCGTGCCGACCATCTGGCAGGCCGTCGACGCCTACTCGGTCGACCACCCGATCGACATGTCGAGCTTCCGCTCCGTCGTGGTGGGCGGCAGCTCCTGCCCGCCCGAGCTGATCCGCAAGTTCCGCGACAAGTACGGGCTCAACATCACCCACGCCTGGGGTATGACCGAGACCTCCCCCATCGGCACGCTCTCCCGGCCCAAGGCGGACCTGCCCGAGGAGAAGCAGTTCGAGCTGCGTCAGACCCAGGGCCGGCTGATCGCGGGCGTCAAGGCCCGGATCGTCGACGACGCGGGTAACGCGCTGCCCTGGGACGGCGAGTCCGTGGGCGAGCTTGAGGTGCGCGGCCCGTGGATCACCGGCAGCTACTACAAGGTGGACGCCTCGGACTCCTTCGACAACGGCTGGCTGCGCACCGGCGACGTCGGCTACATCAAGCCGGAGGCGTTTCTGCAGCTCACCGACCGCGCCAAGGACATCATCAAGTCCGGCGGCGAGTGGATCTCGTCGGTCGAGGTCGAGAACTACCTGCTCGAGCACCCGTCCGTCGCCGAGGCGGCCGTGATCGGCGTGCCCGACCCCAAGTGGGACGAGCGGCCGCTGGCCACCGTTGTCATCAAGGAAGGCCTGGCCGATCCGGACGTCGAGGAACTACGCGCCCACCTCGCCGAGCGCATGGCCAAGTGGCAGGTGCCCGAGCGCTTCGCCTTTGTCGACGAGATCCCCAAGACCTCCGTCGGCAAGCTCGACAAGAAGCGCATCCGCTCCTCGCACGCCGACGGCGAGCTCGACGTGGTCCACGCCCTGGAGCAGTAACCCGGCCCCAAACCCGGCCCCAGACCCGTCGCGAAGAGCGTTCCGAACGCATCGGCCGAGAGGCCGGTGCGCGGAACGCTCTTCGCGTTTGCGGAGCCCCGGGGATCGCGGATTTCGAGGTCGTACGGAAACTATCGAACTCCAGCGCCGCTGATCTGGGCTGCCCTGAATGCACCGAGCAGGGCACCCCAGGTCAACGGCGTGCGGGCAGGCCGGGGCTCAGTTCGCGCGGGCCCGGTTGCGGTGCAGCGGCCGCAGGTCGACGGGCAGCCCGTCGGCCGGGTACGGCAGTGAGTCGTTGCGCATCGGCGGGACGTAGTCGAGCGGCACCGACCACTCGAAGTGCCGCAGCAGCGCGCTGAGTACGAGCTTGGACTCCATGTTCGCGAAGATCATGCCGAGGCACTTGTGCACCCCGCCGCCGAACGGCTCCCACGCGAAGCGGTGCGACTTGTCCTCGCGGCGCTCGTCCGAGAAGCGTTCCGGGTCGAAGATCTCCGGGTCGCTCCAGTACTCGGGCAGGTGATGCGAGAGCATCGGCATCACGGCGACGAGCTGGCCCGCCGGTATGCGGACGCCCAGCACCTCGGTGTCCTTGACGGTCCTGCGGGCCAGAACCGGCACGGGTGGGTGCAGCCGCAGCGCCTCCTTCATGACCAGATCCAGGTCCGCCACCTTCTCGATCTCGGCCATCGTCGGGTTCGGCCCCAGCTCCAGGCACTGCTGACGGCAGCGTTCCTGCCACTGGAGATCGCGCCCGAGTTCGTACACCATCGACGTGACCGTGCTCGTGGTGGTGTCGTGCGCGGCCATGAGGAGGAAGATCATCTGGTTGATGATGTCGTCGTCGTCGATCCCGCCGGAGGCGTCCGCTACCTGGCACAACGCCGAGAACAGGTCCTCGCCCGGATTCGCGCGGCGCGCGGGGAGGTGGCGGCGGAGGAAGTCCTCGAGAAGACGACGACCACGTGTCGCGCGGCCCCACTTGGTGAAGGGCATCGGCTTGTTGATGCGGAGCCAGCCGTTGGCGGCCAGCACGCAGTCGACAAAGGCCTCGTTCACGCGCTCGAGCTCACCGGGCTCGGCCAGTTCCGCGCCGCCCATGAACACATCGGTCGCCAGGTCCAGCGTGTGTGACTTCAGGGCGGGATAGATCTGGAAGGCGGTGTCCGGTTGCCAGGCCGAGATACCGCTCTCGACCAGCGGTGCGAGGGTTCGGGCATAGCCTTCGAGGCGGGGCCGGACGAACGCCTCCTGCATGAGCTGCCGGTAGTGCTTGTGCTCGTCGAAATCCAGCAGCATCAGGCCGCGGTCGAAGAACGGGCCGACGAGGTAGCCCCAGCCCGGGCCGTTCGCGAACGCCTTCTCTGGGTTCTGCAGCGCGATCTGGCAGGCGTCGGGGCCGAGCAATGCCGTCCAGGTCCGTCCGAGGAAGTTGAGCTCGGACACGGGGCCGTACTGGCGGTACCTGCGGAACATGGTGGACAGGGGGCTGTCGACGTACTCGAGCGTCTGGCCCACCACCGGCAGGTACGACGTCAGCGGGGCGGCGGGGGGCTGGTAGATCTTCTCGCGCGGATCGACGGCGATCGACATGGGGCACCTCGTTGTCGGATGACCCCAGTGTGTGACGGCGTTCACAAGCCTGTCAACGAAATGGCGAAACCAACTGGACAACAGTCCGGATCGCGCGGTACTCAGACCCGCTGCTCGCTGCGGTCGCCGCCCCACAGGGTGTGGAAGTCGCCTTCCATGTCGACGCGCCGGTAGGTGTGGGCGCCGAAGTAGTCGCGCAGGCCCTGGGTGAGCGCGGCCGGGAGCCGTTCGGCGCGCAATGCGTCGTAATACGACAACGACGACGAGAACGCCGGCACCGGGACCCCCGTGAGCGTGGCGGTGGACACTACCCGCCGCCAACTGTCGACAGCGTCCTCGACAGCCGCGCGGAAGTAGGGCGCCAGGAGCAGGCTCGGCAGGTCGGGATCCTCGGCGTATGCCTCCTTGATCCGGTCCAGGAACGTGGCGCGGATGATGCAGCCGCCCCGCCAGATCGTCGCCAGGTCGCCGGGGGCGATGTTCCAGCCGTACTCGCGGCTGCCGGCCACGATCTGGTCGAAGCCCTGCGCGTACGCCACCACCTTCGAGGCGTACAGCGCCTGGTTGATCGCGGCGATGAACTCGGCCGTGTCCACCGGAGCCGCGGCGGTGGCGCCGCCCTGCAGTTCGCGAGCCCGTTCACGCTGGTCGGTCGCACTGGACAGTGCCCGGGCGAACACCGCTTCGGCGATGCCGGTCGTGGGCACCCCCAGGTCGAGGGCCGACTTCACGGTCCACCGCCCGGTGCCCTTCTGGCCGGCGGAGTCGACGATCACCTCGACCAGGGGCCTGCCGGTGCGGGCGTCGACCTGGCCGAGAACCTCGGCGGTGATCTCCACGAGGTAGCTTTCCAGGTCTCCGGAGTTCCACTGCCGGAAGACCTCGCCGATCTCGGCGATCGGCATGCCCAGCGCGGTGCGCATGAGGTCGAAGGCCTCGCCGATGAGCTGCATGTCGGCGTACTCGATGCCGTTGTGGACCATCTTGACGAAGTGCCCGGAGCCGTCAGGGCCGACGTGGGTGCAGCAGGGCTCGCCGTCGACGTGCGCGGAGATCGACTCCAGAAGCGGGCCGAGATGCCGGTACGACTCGGCAGGGCCGCCCGGCATGATCGACGGACCGTTGAGCGCACCCTCCTCGCCGCCGGAGATGCCGGCGCCCACGAAGTGCAGCCCCCGCTCGCGCATCGCGGCCTCGCGGCGGATGGTGTCGGTGTAAAGAGAGTTCCCGCCGTCGATGATGATGTCGCCGACGTCCATGTTGTCGGCGAGCTCGTTGATCACGGCGTCGGTGGCGGCTCCGGCCTGGACCATGACCAGGACGCGGCGCGGGGTCTGCAGCGCGTCGAGGAACTCGCCGATCGTGCCGGCCGGCACGAAGTCGCCTTCGTGGCCGTAGGTGGCGATGAGGGCGTCGGTCTTGGCGCGCGAGCGGTTGTGTACCGCCACGGTGTGGCCGTGACGCGCGAAGTTGCGAGCGATGTTGGATCCCATCACCGCCAGTCCGGTGACGCCGATGTGGGCGCGGCCTGTGGAATCGTTCATATGTCCTCGTTGGTCTCGGGGTGGGTCTGATCGTGGATGTGATGTGTGATCGCGAGAGGGGCGGGCGTGGGTTCTATGCGGCGGTGCGGGCGCGGCGCAGCGCTGCGACGAGCCCATCGCTGGAGCTGTCGCCGGTCGTGCCGGACGCGGCGCCGGCCAGCGCGTCGCCGAACTCGAGCGCCGACGCCTTGCCGAGTTCGACCCCCCACTGGTCGAAGGAGTTGATGTCCCAGATGACGCCCTGGACGAACACCTGGTGCTCGTAGAGGGCGATGAGCTGGCCGAGGGTCGAGGGGGTCAGGCGCGGGGCGACGATCGTGGTGGACGGCTGGTCGCCGGGCATGGTCTTGTGGCCGATGAGGTCGGCAGGGGTGCCGTCGCGTGCCACATCTGCGGCGGAGCGGCCGAACGCCATCACCTTGGACTGGGCGAGCATGTTGGCCAGCAGCACGTCGTGCATGGTCCCCTGCCCGCCGAGGGACGGCAGGTCGTCGGTGGGTTGCGCGAAGCCGATGAAGTCGACCGGGGTGAGCCGGGTGCCCTGGTGGAGAAGCTGGTGGAAGGCGTGCTGGCCGTTGGTTCCGGGCTCGCCCCAGATGATCTCGCCGGTGCCCACCGCCACGGGGCGACCGTCGGTGTGGACCGATTTTCCGTTGGATTCCATGGACAGTTGTTGCAGGTAGGCGGGCAGGCGCGCGAGATCGTGTGAGTAGGGTAGGACAGCGCGGGAGTCGGCGCCGTAGAAGCTGGAGTACCAGACCCCCAGCAGGCCCAGCAGGATGGGCGCGTTGGCGTGCGCGGGCGCGGCGAGGAAATGCTCGTCGATGCTGCGCATGCCGGCGAGGAACTCGGCGAACCGTTCGGAGCCGATGGCGAACATGAGGCTCAGGCCCACCGCGGAGCCGACGGAGTAGCGGCCGCCCACCCAGTCCCAGAAGCCGAACACGTTGTCCGCGGGGATGCCGAATTCAGCGGCGCGCGCGATGTCTGCGGATACCGCCACGAAGTGGCGGGGCACCGCGTGTTCGCCGAGGGCGCCTGAGATCCACGCCCTCGCCGCCGCGGCATTGGTCATGGTCTCCAGGGTGGTGAAGGTCTTGGAGACGACGACGACGAGGGTGCTGGCCGGGTCGAGATCGGCGAGCACGGAGGTCAGGTCTGCCGGGTCGACATTCGAGACGAACCGCACCTGCGGGCCGTCGCAGTGATGCCGCAGGGCCCGCGTGGCCATGGCCGGGCCGAGATCCGAGCCGCCGATCCCGATGTTGATCACGGTGCGGATGGGGTGGCCCGTCGCCCCGGTCCATTCACCGGAGCGGACCCTGTCGGTGATGTCGGCCATCCGCCCGAGGACCTCGTGGATGTCGGTGGTCACGTTCCTGCCGTCCACGACGAGTTCGTGATCGGCGGGCAGTCGCAGCGCGGTGTGCAGGACCGGCCTGTTCTCGGTGGTGTTGATGCGGGCCCCGGCGAACATGGCGTCGCGACGTGCCTCGACGCCGCGCTCGCGGGCGAGGGCGAGCAGCAGTGACAGGGTTTCTCGGGTGATGAGGTGTTTGCTGTAGTCGATGTACAGACTCGCCGCGGCCACGGTGAGGTCCGATCCGCGGGCGGGATCGGCAGCGAAGAGGTCGGTCAGGCTCCGG
>NZ_JBSHMJ010000040.1:16691-29349 GCF_053645265.1 Dietzia sp. NPDC055343
TCCGGCCACTCGCCGTCGATCCCGCCGGTGGCCACTTCGTTGAGGGCCTCGCCGGTCCCGACGCCCAGCATGATGCGTCCCGGGTACAGGCACGCCATGGTCGCGAATGCCTGGGCGATCACGGCGGGGTTGTAACGGAAGGTCGGTGTCATGACGGAGGTGCCGATCTGGACCCGCTCGGTCCGTTCGCCCACCGCGGCCATCCAGGCCATGGAGAACGGGGCGTGGCCGCCGTTGTGTCGCCACGGCTGGAAGTGGTCGGAGACGGTCACCGAGTCCATTCCGTGCGCTTCGGCGGAGACGGCGATCTCCACCAACTCGCGTGGGGCGAACTGTTCCGCCGAGGCCTTGAGTCCGAGTCGGAGCATGCGTGTCTACTCATTTCGCGTCGCTGCGTGCTGCACGAATCCGTGCAGCAAAGTCTGAAAGTACCAGTAAGCGTGCAAACCAGGCCGGGGATTGCGCACAATCGTTTAGGGTGGCCGCAGACGTGGCGAGAGACGCCCGCGCAGGGGGAGATGTGTCGGTCCAGCAGAGACGCCGAGAGATAGTCCGAAGGCTGCACCGGGACGGGTATGTCGAGGCCAAGAAGCTCTCCGTGGAGTTGGGGGTCGACGCATCGACGATCCGGCGCGACCTCGACGGGCTGGTGCGCGGTGGTCAGGCCGAGCGCACACATGGCGGAGCCCGGCCTGTCGGCGGTGCGGCGTTCGAAGTCCCCTACGCGGTCAAGGAGTTCGAGCACCGCCGGCAGAAGGTGGCCATCGCCCGTCATGCCGCCAAGCGTGTGCACGAGGGCGACAGCGTGATCCTCGACAGTGGATCGACCACGTTCCAGGTGGCGGTGGCGCTGCGGCACGTCCCGGATCTGACCTTCATCACCAACGACCTGCGGATCGCCACCCTGCTCGCGGGGCTACCGGGTGTCCGACTCTTCCTCGCCGGCGGTGAGCTGCTGAACACGGTCTACACGCTGGTCGGTCCGCGCGCGACGGACTTCTTCTCGGACTTCTCCGCCACCTGGGCATTCCTCGGCGCCGATGCCGTGGACCCGGCGGCGGGGATCACCAACACCAACACCCTGGAAGTGCCGGTCAAGAGGGCCATGCTCGCCGCGTCGGCCACCTCCGTCGTGGTGGCGGACAGCACTAAGTTCGGCACCCGCACGCTGGCGCGGGTCGCCGATTTCGACGAGGTGGACGTGCTGGTCACCGATCCCGGGCTGGACCCGGCCCGCGCCGCAGAGTACGGGGCGGCGTTCGAGATCGCGGAGCTCGACGACTGATCCGTGCCCGCATGCCTGTTTCCGCTCTCGCCGGCTTTCCTCCGCGGCCCGTCCTGCTGAACCCGTCCCGACCATCCACCGACGCAACCCTCGCACCGAGCGCGGCGGCACGCCGCCGCAGAAAGGTTCCCATGAACCAGAACCAGAACCAGAACCAGAACCTGTCCGCACTGTCTGAGGCGGGGGTCTCCGTGTGGCTCGACGATCTGTCGCGCGACCTCATCTCCTCGGGCAAGCTGGCTGAACTGGTGGCCACACGCTCGGTCGTCGGCGTGACCACCAATCCGTCCATCTTCCAGGCGGCGCTCAGTTCGGGAACCGCGTATGACACCCAGGTCGCAGCACTCGCCGCGGAGGGCGCTGATGTCGATACCGTGATCCGGACGACCACGACCGACGACGTCCGCGCTGCCTGTGACGTGCTCGACCCGGTGTTCGCGGTGTCGGACGAGGTCGACGGCCGGGTGTCGATCGAAGTGGACCCGCGCCTCGCCCACGACGCGGACGCCACTGTCGCGCAGGCGATCGAACTGTGGCGGATCGTTGATCGCCCCAACCTCCTCATCAAGATTCCGGCCACCGTGGCGGGACTGGAGGCGATCCGCCGGGTGATCGCCGAGGGGATCAGCGTCAACGTCACGCTGATCTTCTCCGTCGATCGTTACGTGCAGGTCATGCAGTCCTATCTGGAGGGGCTGTCCGCCGCCGCCGAGGCGGGCCACGACCTGGGTTCCATCCACTCGGTCGCCTCGTTCTTCGTGTCCCGGGTGGACACCGAGGTCGATGCTCGGCTCGCGGAACTCGGCACCGGGGAGGCGCGCGACCTGCAGGGCAAGGCCGCCCTCGCCAACGCACGGCTCGCGTACGCCGAGTACTGCGAGGTGTTCTCCTCCGGTGCCCGCTTCGCCGAGCTGGCCGGCCGGGGCGCCCGGCCACAGCGTCCACTGTGGGCGTCGACCGGCGTCAAGAACCCGGAGTACGACGACACCCTCTACGTGAGCGGTCTCATCGCTCCGGGCACGGTCAACACCATGCCCGCGTCCACCATGGAGGCCTTCGCGGACCACGGCCGGGTCGAGAAGGACCCGGTCGTCGGTCGGGCCGAGCAGTCTGCGGAGACCTTCCGGAGCCTCGAGCGGGTCGGCGTGGATCTGGTCGAGGTGTTCGACAAGCTGGAGGCGGAGGGTGTCGCCAAGTTCGAGTCGGCATGGACCGGACTACTGCAGACAACGGCGCAGCAGATCCGGGCGAACGCTGAAAACTGACAACCTGCCCAAGCGGCGCGCCCGGGCCCATTGCGGTCGTCGACTCACGTGTCAGGCGCTGCTCAGGCCCGGGCGACGAGGGCGGCGATGTCGACGCCGTCGGGCAGGGCGCCGTACTCGGCCGAGCGATCGGGACCCAGCCGGGCCAGGCAGAACGCCGCCGCGACCGGGGCCGGGGCATAGGCGAGCAGGGTCGCGGCCTGCAGCGCCAGCGCCATCGCCTCGACCAGGCGGCGGGCGATCGCGGGCGCCGCGACCGGATCGGAGGCGGCCCGGCCGATGAGGGCGCGGACATGCTCGACGTGCTGGTCGAACAGCCCGTTCCGGCCCAGCTGGGCGGCGAGTTCGGCGTCGAACGCGGTCACCGACTCGGGCTCGCGGGCCATCGCCCGCAACACGTCCAGGGCGATGACGTTGCCCGATCCCTCCCACACCGCGAGCACCGGCTGCTCCCGGTACCGGCGGGCCAAGGGGAATGCCTCGGTGTACCCGTTGCCGCCGAGGCACTCGAGCGACTCGTAGGCGTGGTTCGGCCCGCGCTTACAGATCCAGTACTTGGCCACGGCGGTGGCGAGTCGGCGGAAGGGGGCGGCGTCCTCGTCGTCGTGGGCGGCGGCCAGGCGCAGTGCGGTCCAGGTCGCGGCCTCGGACTCGAGCTGCAGGTCGGCGATAACCGCGGCCATCGCCGGCTGATCGATCAGGGTCGCGCCGAAGGCCGCGCGATGACGGGCGTGCCACGCCGCCTCGGCCACGCCCTGACGCATGCCGGCGGCCGCGCCGAGCACGCAGTCCAGCCGGGTGCGGCCGACCATCTCGATGATCGTGCGCACCCCGCGGCCGGGTTCGCCGACCATCCAGCCCAGCGTGCCGTCGAATTCGACCTCGGAGGAGGCGTTGGACTTGTTGCCGAGCTTGTCCTTGAGCCGCTGGACCAGGAACGGGTTGCGTTCGCCGCCCGGCAGCACGCGCGGCACGAGAAAGCAGCTCAGCCCTTCCGGGGCCTGCGCCAGCACGAGGAACGCATCCGACTGCGGCGCGGAGCAGAACCACTTGTGGCCGCGCAGGGCGTACATGCCGGAGCCGGCGGCCGCGGCAGAGGACTCCGCGGTGACGGGCTCGGCAGTGGTGGTGTTGGCGCGCACGTCCGAGCCGCCCTGCTTCTCGGTCATGGCCATCCCGAACAGCACGCCCGACTTGGTGGCGGGATCCCGCAGCTCGGGGTCATACACCGTCGACAGCAGCGCAGGCTCCCACTCCGCGGCGAGCTCGGGACTCATCCGCAGTGACGGCACCACCGCGTGCGTCATCGACAGCGGGCAGCCGTGCCCGGCCTCGATCTGCGAGACCAGCATGAACCCGGCCGCCCGCTCGACGTTCGCGCCCACACCGGGGTCCGCCCACGCCGACGTGTGCAGGCCGCGGGAGACCGAGAACTCCATGATCCGGTGGTAGGCCGGATGGAACTCGATCTCGTCCGCGCGGTTGCCCCACCGGTCGTGCGAGTGGTGCACCGGGGTGATCGTGTTGGCCAGCTCCGCATCGTGCTGGTACTGCTCCGTGCCGACGTGCCGACCGATCTCGTGGAACCACTCGGACTTCGCGCTCGGCGCGAACGCCGCCAGCGCCTCCTGCAGCGCCGGGTTGAGGGCGAACTCGTCCACCCCGACCCGCGGCGGAGCCTGGTTGAGGACCTCGTGGGTGGTGCTGTTGCGCGTCGTCGACATGTGCTGCCCCTCTACAGGCGTGAAAATCAGGACTTGAAGTACATCAACTGGTTACTGATGGCGAGCAGCGTGCCGTCGCGGGACCATAGCCGTGCCGACTCGTCGTGATAGCTGCCGTGGAAGCGGTGCGCGTGGACGCTCCCGAGCACGAAATCCGTGCCCTGCGCCTCGAGCTCGTCCGCCGTGGCTATGAAATAGATCGACAGCGTCACGGTCCCCGCGGGTACCGGCCGTCCGAGCCGCAGGAACGAGCGCGGGAAGAACGAATCACCCAGGGCCGTCAGGGAGAGGTGGTCGAGACCGCGTTCCGGCGAGTCGCGGATCCACATGGTCGTGGTCGACGTCGTCGTCCCTTCATCTCCCGCGACGTCGTCCCACCCACCGGTGACGAACCGCATGTCGTAGTTTCCGATCCAGCGCACCCCGCGATCCTCCGATGCGCGCGGCACGTCCTCCGGCGCCGGGACCTCCGGCGGGCCGGTCTCGGTCTCCGACCACGTCTCGCGGCGCAGGCCCGTCAGCGCGGTGGCGGTGGTGACCACCTCGTCGCCCTGACGCATCTCCAGGACCCAGTGCTGGTTGGAGCGGTTCGTGCGCACGGGGCGGGCCTCGATGAGGAACTCGCCGTCGGCGACCGGGCCCGCGTAGTTGAGCGTGAGCGCCAGCGGGTCGCCGTGCCGCTCGGGGTGCTGCAGGACCGCATTGAGCATCGTCGCCGCCGTGGTGCCGCCGAACGGGCCCACCATGTTGGCCCAGGCTTCGTGGGTGCGGCCACGGAACCGGTGCTCGCCGTCGGGCGTCAGGGCGACGACCTGGTCGAGGACGTGCGTGGGGGTCTCGTCGATGGAGGTCTCGGGCACGGTGCACCTTCCTGGCGGGCGGCGGAACGGGACGCGGGTGGGGCGAGCCGCCGGCTGGATCCACCGTACCCACGCCGGGTGGCGCGGTGAGACGCAGGACACAACGTGGGAGATGTGACGGGTAACACCATCGATGCCGCGGGGGATATGACCTGTGAAGGCAGACAGTCTTTGTGCCAATGTTTGGAAAGGACGGCCCTCATGTCCCGGACGATCAGAACACTCACCGCCACGGCGTGCGTAGCAGGCCTGATCGCTGCGGTCGCGCCCGCCGCGAACGCCATCAACACCGACTCGCTCGGCGGCCCGCCGGCCGGGTGCGAGGTCGACGTCGAGCAGGTCGCCGAGGAGACGCCCGGCCCCTTCGACGGCGTCGGCTGGACGGTCGGCGAGCACGGCAACCTGTGCGGCAACCTCGGCTATCTGTTCCTCGAGACCGAGGGCGGCACCGTCTCCTCGCCCACCAAGGTCCTGCTCTACCACCACGGCGAGCAGGTCGCGACGCAGCCCGGCGACACGCCCCGCGTGCTGCTCGGCGGCCACAGTGACTTCCACGTCGCGCTGCGCATCCAGCAGCCGCCCGCGGAGGGCGAGGCCAACGCCGACGCCGGCTACCTCACCACCGTCTACGTCTGGAACCCCCTCGCGGGCGACGGCGACGCCACCCCGATCGGGCCGCTGCCGCCCGGCATCACCATCTGACGTGGTGAGCTGACGTCGTGGACGGGTCCGGGCCGGAGCGACCGGCAGACGAGGCCCCCGCGGAGGCCGGGGGGTCGCGCCCGGGCCCACCCCGGGGCGTGATCGCCGCGGCGGTCGTGTTGGTCGCGTTGTTGGCGATCGGCGTCGCTGTGGTGGTCGGCCTGCGCCTCAGCGGTAGTTACCTGGGCGAGGAGGTCGCCTCGGGCCCGCTGCCGACCAGCACGAGGACCCCGGTCACGCGACCGGATCGCAGCACGCGGTCCACCACGACCAGCACCGCCACCGCGACGACCGCCCGCCGCGCCACCGCCGCGTGCGATGCGCGCGCGATCAACGCCGACCTCGGCTACCCGCGCAGCGGATCGCGCATCATCGACTGCGGCGGCGGGTGGGCCGTCATGGCCAGCGAGCACTCCGGCGATCCGTACTGGGTGTCCTTCCGCGACGGTCGCTGGCGCACGGTTCGCGACGTCTCGATGTACCTGATGACCTGCCCCGACGAGGCCATCGCCAAGGGGGCGCCGGCGTGGTTGGCGGACAAACATCTGAACACCTGCCCGTCGCTCAACCCCCCGACGCCGGTCACGCGCCCGAGCGTGCGGCCCACCCCGCCGCCGCCTCCCGGTAGCCCGACCAGGCCGACGATCCCGACGCCCCCGGCCAGCCCACCGAGCTCGTCGACCCCCGTGGGTTCGACGGGCGCGACGAGTACGACGACGACAACCCCGACGACGACGACAACGACGCCAGCCGCCGGGGCCACGTCCCGCTCCGTGGAGGTCGAATAGGCCGGTGCGGCGGACCCGCCGGAGGCGAGCAGAGTGCGGTCAGCGGCTGACCGCCGCGTCCGGCCCGCCCAGCTCCTGCCGGAGGTTGCGCTTGAGGAGCTTGCCGGTGGCGGTCCTGGGGAGTTCGTCGACCAGCACGACCTCGGACGGCGCCTTGAAATGGGCGATGCGGCCTCTGGTCCACTGCCGCAGCCCGTCGGCGTCGACGCTCGCCCCCTCGGTGCGGACGACCACCGCCATCACCCGTTCGCCCCACTTCGCGTCGGGCACGCCGATGACCGCCACCTCGCGAACCTCCGGGTGCTGGTACATCACCTGCTCGACCTCGATGGGGTAGACGTTCTCACCGCCCGTGATGACCATGTCCTTCTTGCGGTCCACCAGGGTGTAGAAGCCCTCCTCGTCGACGTGGGCCAGGTCCCCGGTGTGGAACCAACCGTTCCGCAGCGCCTTGGCGGTCTCGTCGGGCTTGTTCCAGTAGCCGATGAACACGTTGGGTCCGCGGACGCACAGTTCGCCGACCTCGCCGATCGGTACCTGCACGCCCTCCTCGTCAACGATGCGGAAGTCGTTGAACTGCGCGGGCCGGCCGATGGAGCCGGCGTGCGCGACGACGTCCTCCGGCTGGAGGCAGGCCGCGATGGGGGCGGTCTCGGTCATCCCGAACCCTTCGGTGAACTCCATGCCGGCCTCCCGCAGGGCGGTGATCACCGTGATCGGGCACGGTGCCCCGCCGCTGATGCCGGAGCGCAGCGTGGACAGGTCCGCGGTCTGGAGCGCCCCGGACTGGGCGACGGCCGCCCACATCGCGGGGACGAGGAACGCCTTGGTCACCCTGTGCCGGGAGACCGCCTCGAGCCAGGCGTCGGGCGCGAAGGCTTCCGTGATCACCACCTGGGCGCCGATGAACAGGAACGGCAGGGTGTGCACCCCGAGCGCACCGATGTGGAACAGCGGCGCGGCGGAGATGGTGATGTCGGTGCGGCCGAGACCCGAGTCGAAGCCCATCCCGTTGACCGCGTTGTAGAAGAAGTTCCCGTGCGTGAGCATGGCGCCCTTCGGGCGTCCAGTGGTGCCCGAGGTGTACATGAGCACGCAGATATCGTCGTGGGAGATCTCGCGCTCCACCCGCTCCGGCGACCCACCGGCGAGGAACTCCTCGTAATCGCCGGCGCTGCCGCCCCCCGAGGTGGTGGCGCGCTCTGCCAGGGTCGGCACCGTCACGGAGCGTTGGATCCGCCGGTTGTCGGCGGTAGCGCCGGCAGCAAGCTCGGCGAATGCGGTGCTGTGGAACAGGAATGACGACCCGGAGTCCTCCAGCACGTAGGCCACCTCCGAGGCGTGGAGGCGGAAGTTGACGGGCACCGCGATCGCGCCCAGCTTGGCCACCGCGAAGTAGATCTCCATCATCTGCGGGCTGTTGAGCAGGAGCATCGCCACGCGGTCGCCGCGCTGGACCCCGTTGGCATCGAGGGCTGCGGCGAGCTGGTTGGTCCGCGTCTCGAGTTGGGAGTAGGTGGTCACGGCGCCGCCCACGTCGTCGACGAGTGCCGTCCGCTGTCCGTTGCGCAGCGCGTGCTGGGTGAGCCAGGAACCGTATCCGCGATCAGTCATGGTGTGACGGTAACCACATATCGCGAAGTGCACTGGCCGAACGCAGCGGGCCCGGGCAAACGCGGACTGGACGACTCGCCAACAGGCACAATCGCAGGCATGGCTGACTCCGCACGCGCGACGTTCACCGAACTCACCGAGGGCAGGCCGTTCCCGCCCATGACCGGCCGGACGCCCGCCGACCTCGCCGCCGCCGGGTTCGTCGAGTCCGAGTGGGCCGTATCCGGCGAGGCCGCCTCCTATGCCGCGACGGTCACGCCGGAGGACGGCCGGTTCGAGATCACCGATGCCGACACCGCGCCGTATGCCACCCGCGCCCTCGTGCGCCGCCCGGCCGACCCGGCGGCGTTCAGCGGCGTGGTGCTGGTGGAGTGGCTCAACGTCAGTGGCGGCCAGGACGCCGCCCCCGATTTCACCTACCTCGCCGACGAGATCCTGCGCGCCGGGCACGCGTGGGTGGGCGTGTCCGCGCAGTTCATCGCGGTCGAGGGCGGCGACGCCGCGGTGGGGATGGGCGGCCAGACCACGGGGCTGCGCGCGACCCGGCCCGAGCGGTACGGCGACCTGCACCACCCCGGCGACGCCTACGCCTACGACATCATCACGCAGGTCGGCCGCTACGCGCGCGATCCGCAGGCCGGGACCGCGCCAGACGGCCCGCTCGGCGATCTGCGGCCGCAGCAGGTTATCGCGGTGGGCGAGTCGCAGTCGGCGTTCGCGCTGACCTCGTACGTCAACGGCGTGCACGCCCGCGCCGGAGTGTTCGACGCGTTCCTCCTCCACAGCCGTGGAGCCGGCTTCCTGCCCTTCGACGACCGCGGCCGCGGCGCCGACATCCGGGCGGCGCTCAGCGTGGGTCCGGCGCGACTGCGCGAGGACGTCGGCGTGCCGGTGCTGCTCGTGCAGGCGGAGGGCGATCTCATCGGGATGATCGGGTCGCTGCCGGCGCGCCAGCCCGATTCTGACTGGGTCACCACGTGGGAGATCGCTGGCCAGGCGCACGCGGACCTGTACCAGTTGGGCGAGTTCGCGCAGTTCGTCGACTGCAACGGCCCGAGCAACTCCGGCCAGCAGGTGTTCGTCCTGCGCGCCGGGCTGCGCCACCTGGTGTCATGGGCGGGCGGGGGAGCGCGCCCACCGGCCGCGCCACCGGTAGAGATCGACGACGACGACGCCACCACCCGCAACCCCGCCACCGGGACGCTCGGCAACAGTCGGGGCGGCGTGCGCACCCCGGTGGTGGACGCTCCGGTCGAGCATCTGACCGGCGAGCCGGATCGGGATGCGCAGCCGATGTGCATGCTGCTGGGCCGGACGCTGGAGGTGGACGAGCAGGAGTTGCGCGAGCGGTGGGAGAGTCGGGCGCAGTACCTGGCCGCCTACGCCGCGGCCACGGACCGGCTTATCGCGGAAGGGTTTCTGCTGGCCGACGACCGCGAGGAGATCCTCGCCGACGCCCGCCCGGAGCGCATCACCTGGTGACGGGCCCGGGCCGATCTCGGCGCAGTGGTGAGCGGCCGGCGGTGCGGTCGGGCGAGCGGGTGAGCAGGATGACCGCCACGAACAGGGCCTGCGCCGCCACGTAGGTGGCCATCACCACCAGATCGCGCTGCGGCCAGTCGACCAGTTCCGGCCGGAAGGCGCCCAGGGCGATCAGCCCGTCGGAGAGCACGAACAGCGCGCCGCCGAGGCCGCCCACCCAGCCGTGGCTCGCCGCCAGGTACGCCACCGCGAGCAACAGCAGTCCGTAGACCACGACGGCCGGCGCGAGCATCCCCGCGGACGGCACCGTGACCGCGAGCAGCGCGGCCGCGACCACCACGAGCAGCAGCGTCCACGCCATCGGCGGGCGGCCCCGCTCGACGCGGGTGAAGGCCACGATCCACAGCACCTGCGCCACGGCGAACCCGCCGACCATCGCCAGGAACTTCGCGTCCTCCGGCATGACCCGCGGCAGCGAATCGCCCACCCAGCTGCCGGCCAACGCGCCAAGGGCCCAGGGCCAGGCGGGCCCGCCGTCGTCGCGAGGCAACGTCAGCAGCACCACCGCCAGCGCGGGCATGAGAAAGACCTGCGTCCACGCGGCCGCGGTCGTCGCATCGGCAACCAGCGCGATCAGGTGGGCCAGGGTCACGACCACGACGGGGATCCAGCTCAGCAGGGGCATGCGGTGAACGGTATCGCCCGCAGATGCGGGCGTGGGGCTACAGGCGGGCTCGTCGTCGTCCTCGTCGTCGTCCCACGACCGCGTGCACCAGTAGTGCTGCCGTCACCACCACGCAGCACACCACGCCCACGCCGAATGCGACGGTGATGCCCTCGTCGGTCGAGTAGGTCGAATCCGACGGGTGGGCGGCGAGCACCGCGGCGGAGAGGGCGGCGCCGAACGCCCCGCCGACCGTGCGCAACACCTGGTTGAAGCTCACCGCGCTGCCCAACTGGTGCACCGCCACGCTGCGGGCGATCAGCGCGGGCATCGCCGCGTAGCCCGAGCCGATCCCCACGCCGAACAGGAACATCCCCAGGGCGAGTGACCAGATGTGGTCGTGGTTGAGCCACAGCAGCACCGACGCGGCCGTCATCACCGCGGCACCGACCGGCAGGAACACCGCCATGTCCACGCGGCGGGACAGCACGCGCACCGAGCGGTTGGCGGTCAGGCTGCCGATCGACAGCGGGGCCATCATGAAGCCCGCCCACATCACGGGCACCGCCAGACCGAAGCCGGTGGAGGTGGGCGCCTGCGCGACGAGGCTGGCGATGGACAACCCGATGTACATGGCCACGCCGAGGCCGATCGCGGTGGCGTTGGCCAGCAGCACCTCCGGGGTGCGCACGACCCGCAGGTTGACCAGCGGATGCGGGGTCCGGACGCTGTGCAGTCCCCACGCGACCAGGGCGACGAGCGCCACGGCGAGCACCGCCAGCGTGGCCGGAGCGGCCCAGCCCCAGTCCTGCGCCTCGGAGATCCACAGGACGAGTGCGGCCAGACCGACGCCCAGTAGGATCGCGCCGCGCAGGTCGAAGGGAGTACGCGGCGCGAGGGGGTCGGGGCCGCCGGGCACGAAGCGCCGCACCCCGACCGCGGCGGTGACGACGAAGACGGCCGCGAACGCGAACGCGGCACGATGGTCGAACGTCGCCGCGAGGACCCCGGTCAGCGGGTAACCCAGCCCGAGGCCGATCGATACGGTCACCGACAGGGTCGATATCGCGGGTTGTGAGTCGGCGAAGCTCATGTGCCGGCGGGCCAGGGCGATGGTGACCGGCACCGTCCCGTACAGCAGCCCCTGCAGCGCGCGGCCGAGGAGGAACACCGTGAAGTTCGTCGCGACCGTGGCGACGACGGAGCCGACGAAGATCACGGCCAGGCTGACCAGGAGCAGTCGCCGGGTGTGCGGGCCGTCGGCGAGGCGACCCATGACCGGGGTCGCCACCGCGCCGACCAGCAGGTTCACGGTGAGCATCCACTGCGCCTGGCTGACGGGGATGTCGAACTGGGCCGCCACCGACGGCACCAGCAGCATGCCGAGAGAGCTGACGACCGAGCTGGTCAGCGCGGCGTACACCAGGGCCTGGACGAACCAGCGGGGTGCGGGGCGGCGGTCGACAGCGGTCATCGCCGGGCCCCCGGGGAGCCGGCGGCGTCTGCTGCACCGGGGGCGTCCGCGTCCAGGCGGCGAAGCAGCGGGATCGCGGCGGCGATGGTGGCGCGGTCGGCGTCGTCGAGATGGTCTGCGACCGAGCGGGCCAGCCAGTCCTGTCCGGCGGTCTGCTCGGCGCGAAGTCGTTCGCGGCCGGAGTCGGTGAGCTGGACCAGGACGCGGCGGCCGTCGTCCGGGTCCGGGCTGCGCCGGATCAGGCCTAGTTCCTCGAGCTCCCGGACGGCGTTGGCGATCGCCTGGTGGCTGATCCGCTCGAGGCCCGCCAGGTCGGTCGCCGTCAGCGGGCCGCGGCCGGCGAGGTGCGACAGGATGCCGACCTTGCCGAGCGACAGGGTGCGGTGGGCGTTGAACCGTCTCCACAGTGGGCGCAGGGCATCACGCAGTTCCGCGGCCAATGTGGCGGGGTCGGCGGGGTCGGCGGGGTCGGTGGGGTCGGTGGGGTCGGTGGGGAGGGTCACCCGCCCAACTGTACAACCAAGTTGCGCAACTACGTTGCGGAGTCGGCGCCCCCGCTCGCCCCCGCACGCCCCCGCACGCCCCGCTCGCTCCCGCCCGCCGCCCGCCCGGGCATCGCGAAGAGCGTTCCGCACACGTTTCCCGAGAGGGGGTGTGCGGAACGCTCTTTTCGACGGGGGTGGACCAGCGGTGGGGTGGCTCCGTCAGTAGGTCCCGCAGTTGGTGGGCGCGGGGACCCCGTCGATCCGGTCGGCCAGATACTGCACGGTCCCGGGCAGGCCGGCGAGCATCGGCGTCGC
>NZ_JBSHMJ010000041.1:0-1354 GCF_053645265.1 Dietzia sp. NPDC055343
GGAGGCCAGGACGGTGCCGTCCGGGTCGACGATCTGCGTGGCCCCCACGAACTCGGTCTCGTACGGGACCGAGAGATCCGAGCCCGGCGCCAGCAGGAAGTCCGACCGGATCGATCCACAGTGTGAGGCCTGGAGAACCGGGACCCCCAGCCGCCGGGCGAACTCCGCGGGCGCGTTCTCCGACAGGGCGCGGTTGCGCCGGGCGACCGGAGCCAGCGCGCGCGAGGCGAGCCCGCCCCAGTTGCTCGGCACGGTCCACCAGTGCGTGCCCGTCATCGCGAGGTCGATCCGCCCCTGCAGCCTGCGCACAGTCTGGTTGCGGATGAGCTCCCAGCAGCTCGCGGCCCCCACCCCGCCGAGCGCGGTGTCGAACGCGCCGTCGTCGTGGCCTTCGGTGTAGAAACAGTTCTCCCACATCGTCGGCAGGTCCTTGTCATGAGTGTGGACGCGACCATCGGGTTCGACCAGGTGATAGCGGTTGTAGACCTCGTCGTCGTCGGCGATCAACATCGACCCGCCGATCGTCGCGCCGTATCGCGCGGCCAACCGTCGGAACATCTCCACCGCCGCGTTCTCGCGCGGCAGCACCGCCGCGTGGACATCGGCGCGCATCGGCACCGGCGAGGTGCAGAACTCGGGCACCGCGATGACCTTCGCGCCGCGCTCACCGGCCTCGACGATCATCGCCTCCAGGCGTTCCAGCGTGAGATCGACCCGTCCGGGCACGCCCTCCAACTGAATCGCGGCGGCGTGCACGCGGCGGGGCGGGGAGTCGACGTGGTCCGGCATGGATTCTCCTGGTGGGCGGTGAGCGAGATTGATGCTGCGCGGCCCTCGATCAGGCCAGGCACCCTAGGATCAAGGTATACAAACACCCATGCTTTGTCAGGTGGGTTGTTCTTAAGCCTCCCTCGGAAGGACCCCATGGAACTCGGAATCGACACCCGGCTCACGCTGCTCGCCGCCGGGCTGATCTTCCTGCTGGCGCTCGTGCTCGGCGTGTGGAAGTACCGGCAGATGGCGACCCGCCCGGAGCACTTCGCGCACCCCTACGTCGACATCGCGCACCGGGCGTCGCTGCTGTACTCGTTCGCCACGCTGCTCATCGCGGCTTTCGTGGAGCTGAGCAGCTGGCCGACGTGGGTGAACCTCGCGGCCGCCGCCGTCCTGGTGTTCTTCTTCCTCGTGGCCATCGGGGCCTACATCGTCCACGGCGCGAAGCAGGACACCACCAATCAGTTCGAGAACCCCACGGCGTCGCTGCACATCGGCATGTGGGCGCTCGTCGTCGGCGAGATAGGCGGATTCGCGGTGCTGCTGGCTGGGTTCATCGCCGGGCAGTTCTTCAGCTAAC
>NZ_JBSHMJ010000041.1:1451-28253 GCF_053645265.1 Dietzia sp. NPDC055343
TCTCGCGGCGCTGATGGCGGTCGCCTTCGGACTGATCGCCCGCTGGCCGGCGGGCGGCATGATGGCCGGCGGTGAGCCGAACGAGCGGCGGGGCCTGTGGGGCGTGGTTCTCGGTGCGATCGCGCTGGTCGTCTTTGTGGTGACCGCGGTGCGCTACTCGGTGATCTAGTACTCGGTGTTCCAGCGAGCGTCACAGGGCGGCGCTCCGGCGACGGGATTTCGGTGGGGGACTTCAGCGCCCGTTGGAGACCACCCAGCCGATCGCGGTGCGCATCCGGCTGGCGAACCGACCCGGCTGGGTGGCGCACACCGCGTGGCCGCCCTGGATCGGGAACACCGCGCTGTGCGGCAGCAGGTCGGCCATCTCGTCCTGGATCGACTGCGGGAACGCGATGTCCCGCATCGTCTTGACGATCGCCACCGGAAGGTCGAGTTCATGCAGCCACGACGTGGAGTTGAAGCGCGCGACCTGACTGATCACCGTGCGATGCGCGGCGAGGGAGACCGACGACAACTCCCGCAACGCCCACGCGGTAGGGCCGGGCACCTCCTCCTCGATCTCGCGGGCTACCTCCACCGGGACCGCGTTGAGGAGCGGGGCCGTCCGCGCGAACCCGCCGAGGGTCGCCTTCTCCAGGGCGTTGCGCTGCGCGCCGGTGCCGGTGGCGGCCAGCACGAGACCGCCGAGCCGGGAGGGATCAGGACGGGCGGCCAGCTGCGCCACGATCCCGCCCATCGAGTACCCGCCCACCGCGGGCTGCTCCAGTTCCAGGTGGTCGGCGACCCGCAGGACGTCCTCCGACAAGGTCTGGAAGTCGAAGTTCCCGGTGTGGCCCATGCCGTGATGGCGCTGGTCGTAGGCGATGAGCCGGTACTCGCCGTGCAGGCGCTGAAAGGTCTGATACCAGTTGAGCATGCCGGTGGCGGCCATGCCGTGCAGCAGGATCACCGGCTGGAGGTGCTCTTCGCCGGTGTCGTACAGCCTGGTCACCACGTCGTCGGCGAGGGTGACGATCCGGCCCGTCGGCAACAGCGACATGTCCGGGGCCATCCGGGGCAGCCGCCGCGCTGAGCGGGGCAGTGCGATGAGCGGGTTGGTGCGCATGGGAATCCTCCTCGCAGACGCCTGACCGGTAGTCGTGTCAGCGATTGTCCGCCACACGCACGATCGCCGCAGCACCCACCTCCGGCTCAGCCGGCCGTCACGAGCCCCTCGGCCACCAGGAAATCCCTCGCGACCAGCGCGGGGTCCTCGCCGTCCACGTCGACACGCATGTTGAGTTCCACCATCACCTCGTTGGTGAGCAGGTCGATCAGAGGGGCCAGCACCTGCTCGATCTGCGGATGAGCGTCCAGGTAGCTGCCCCGCACCACCGTGGCGAGGTTGTAGACGGGGAAGAACCGCTTGTCGTCCTCCAGCACCACCAGATCGAGGCCCTTGACCCGGCCGTCGGTGGTGTAGACCTCGCCGAACGCGCACTCGCGGCCCACGGAGGTGGCCTGGTAGATGATCCCCGGCTGCATGATCGGCGTCGGCACGGTCGCGGCGTCGAAGCCGTAGGCCTCCGCCAGGCCGGGCCAGCCGTCCCGACGCACCGAGAACTCGGTCTCCATGCAGCTCACGGCCGCCTGCGGATCGGAACGCACCAGGTCGGCGTACTCGGAGAACGTGGTCACCCCGGTGGCCTCGGCCGTGGCCCGGTTCATGGCGAACGAATAGGTGTTGTCCACGGTGGTCGGCGGCAACCAGCGGATGTCGTGCTCGGCCAGGTCGGCATCGCGCACGGCCTCCCACTGCTGCTGCGGGTCGCGCACCGGTTCGTCGTTGCCGAGGTAACTCATCCACGCGGTGCCGGTGTACTCCATGCCGATGTCCACCTGCCCGGTGACCAGCGCCTGCCGGAAGCTGTTGGAGCCGGCCAGCGAGGACATGTCGGAGACGTCCATGCCGGCCGCTGCGAGCAGGAACTCCACCAGGTAGCTGGCGATCACGCCCTCGGTGAAGTCCTTGCCGCCGACAGTCACCTTCACGCCCTCGAGCTCGGGCACGACGCCCTGCGAGTCGGGGCCCACGGGCAGCGGTACCGAGCCGCCGTTGTTCAGGCCGCAGCCGGTCGCCACGAGCACCACGGCCAGCAGAGAGGCCAGCAGCCTCCGCACCCGCGCAACGCTTCTCATCGCAGCCCCTTCGGGTTGAACAGGACCTCGCCGACCGCGCCGAGCCAGTCCACGAGCAGCGCCAGCGCCACCGCGAGGACAGCGCCCACGACCATCGTCTTGTAGTCCTGGAGCCGGTACCCGGTGTCGATGAAGATGCCCAGCCCGCCGGCGTCGACGAGAAAGCTCAGCGTGGCCGTGCCCACCGCCAGCACGAGTGTGGTGCGAAGGCCGGCGAGGATGAACGGCACCGCCAGTGGCAGCTCCACAGTGCGCAGGACTCGCGTCGGCGCCATGCCCTGGCCGCGCGCGGCGTCGATGAGCGCGGGGTCGACGTTGTGGATGCCGACGATCGTGTTCCGCAGCACCGGCAGCAGCGAGTAGAACGCCACCGGCAGCACGCCGATCCAGAACCCGGTCCGGTTGGTGACCAGGAACAGCAGCACGAGCAGACCGATCGCCGGCGCCGCCTGCCCGATGTTGGCGATCCCGATCGCCACGGGCGCGAGGAACCGGGTGCGCCGCCGGGTCAGGATGATCCCCAGCGGCACGCCCACGGCCACCACGATCAGCGTCACCGTCACGGTGATCTGGACGTGCTGGAGGGTCCGCTCGGTGATCGACGCCGCGTTGAGCGACGCCGCCTGGGTCTCGGTCATCGGGCTCGCGAACGCCCACCACAGCACCCCGACCACCGCGATGATCACCGCCGCCGGCTGGATGACCAGCCGGGCGGTGTCGCCGCGGGCCAGCGTCTCGGTGGCGGTGGGCGTGCTCATGACGGGTCGGCCGGGTTAGGGTGCCCGGCGCGGTCGGCGGGGGCGGCGGGCTCGTCGTCGTGGTGCCGGTGGTGGATGCGTCGCAACTCGTCGACCAGGTCGTCGATCCCGATCGTGCCCCGGTACACGCCGTCGCGGTCGACGACCACGGTGGTCGCACTAGCCGTCGACAGCAACCCGTCCAGTGCTTCCTGCAGCGTCGAATCGACCGTGACCGTGCCGCTCACGAGCTGGCCCCCCGAGCCCAGGTCCGGCATCTGCGCCACCCGGTCCCCACGGACCCAGCGCACCGGGCGGCCGGCCTCGTCCAGCACCACGGCCCACTCGTCATCGGATCGGCGCAGGCGGGCGGCGAACTCGGCCGGGTCGTCGGACACCCTCGCCGTCGTCGTCGTCCCCAGGTCCACGTCCCCCACGCGCCGGAGGGTGAGGGTCTTGAGCGCGGCGTCGTCCCCGATGAACCCGGCGACCGTCTCGTCGGCCGGATTGGCCAGGATCGCCTCGGGGGTGTCGAACTGCAGGACGGACGAGCCGGGGCCGAGCACCGCGATCCGGTCGCCCAACTTCACGGCCTCCGAGAAATCGTGGGTGACGAAGACGATCGTCTTGTGCAGCTCGGACTGCAGCCGCAGCAGCTCGTCCTGCAGCGACGCGCGCGTGATGGGGTCCACCGCGCCGAACGGCTCGTCCATGAGCAGCACCGGCGGATCCGCGGCCAGCGACCGGGCCACGCCGACGCGCTGCTGCTGCCCGCCGGACAGCTGCGCGGGATAGCGATCACGGTAGTCACCGGGGGCCAGGCCGACGAGCTCGAGCATCTCGTCCACGCGCTCGCGGGTGCGCTTCTTGTTCCACTTGAGCAGCCGCGGCACCGTGGCGACGTTCTGCGCGACCGTCATGTGCGGGAACAGCCCGGAGGCCTGGATGGCGTAGCCGATGCTGCGGCGCAGGGTGTCGGCGTCGAGGCGGCGGTTGTCCTCGCCGTCGATCGTGATGGTGCCGGAGGTGGGTTCGATGAGGCGGTTGATCATGCGCATCGTGGTGGTCTTGCCGCAGCCGGACGGCCCCACGAACACCGTCGTGTGGCCGGCCGGTAGGTCGAGCGAGACGCGGTCGACGGCGGGCCGCTCCTGGCCGGGGTAGATCTTGGTGACGCCGTCCAGGACGATCGGCACGCCCGAGACAGCTGTATTGGGGCCGTCGGTGCGGGTTCTGTTGGTGCGGGGCCCGTCGGCGTGGGCCTCGCGGCCGGTGGAAGTGGTCACTGGTTCCCCCTGATGGTGAGGCGGCCGAGTAGGACGAGCAGGGCGTCCAGGACAAGAGCGAGGACGACGACGAGGACGGTCGCCGTGAGCGCCATCGGCAGGGCGGTGGGCGTTCCCACGCGGGACAGGGCGGCGAAGATGAGGTTCCCCAGGCCGGGCCCCTTGACGTAGGCGGCGATCGCGAGGATGCCCATCGACATCTGCGTGGACACCCGGATGCCGGCCAGGATCGAGGGCCACGCGAGCGGCAGCTCGACCCTGCTCAGCACGCCGAGTCGGCTCATCCCGACCCCCCGCGCGGCGTCCACGGTGGCGGCCGGCACCGCGTCCAGGCCGACGATCGTGTTGCGCAGGATCGGCAGTACGGCGTAGATGACCAGGGCGGTCATGGTGGGCAGCACGCCCAGCCCGAGCAGCGGGATGAGTAGGCCGAGCAGCGCGAACGACGGGATGGTCAGCGCAGTGGCGGCGAGTCCGGTGGCCACGGCCGAGCCGGTGCGGCTGCGGTACACGGCCACCCCGACCGCCACCGACAGCACGGTCGCGAGCAGCACGGCCTGCACGGTGGCGCTGACGTGCTGCCAGGAATCCGTGGCCAGCTGGACCCGGCGGGTCGAGAGGAAATCCATCAGGGCGGTCATCGCGCCTCGGCTCTGTTGGTGGGCGGTGTGAACACGTTAGCCGTTTCCGCACGTGTAGAGGGCCAAGACGGGGGATCCGGTCGGCGGTGCAGCGGGGGCTGGGGCACGATGGTGTGATGACGCCACGGCCCTCCCGCCCTCTCGGACCGGATCAGATCGAGCGCCTCGACGAGTTGCTCGCCGCCAGCGGCCGGATCGCCCGCCGCCACTTCCACGGTGACCTCGCCGCGCTCGGCGCGGCCGACAAGAACGCGGCAGGCGCTGGTCACGGCGTTGGTGGCGGTGCCGATTCTGCTGCCAGCGTGGATTCCGGCGGCGCCGATTCCGCCGGCGGCCCCGGCGCCCACCGCGGCTACGACCCGGTCACCGAGGCCGACCGCGCGATCGAGGAACTGCTGCGCGCGGGGATCAATGCGATGTCGCCGGGCGATCGCGTGGTGGGGGAGGAGAACGGCCCCATGGGCCCCGCCGACGCCCCCCGCACCTGGTACCTGGATCCGATCGACGGCACGAAGGCCTTCCTCACGGGTATGGCGGGTTGGGGGACGCTCGTCGGCGTGGTCGAGGACGGGCGCGCGGTGGCGGGCTGGATGGATCAGCCGATCCTGGGCGAGACGTTCTCGGCGGTGGGCGGCCGCGCCGTGGTGCGTCGCCCTGCCGCTGACGGTGGTTCGGTGCAAATCACGGACCTGCGCACGTCGGACTGCGCGGAGCTGTCCGAGGCGATCCTGTACACGACGCATCCGTCGATGTTCGGTGATAGCGGCTCGAGCCGCGACCGCTACGACGAACTCGGCCGCCGCGTCCGGCTCCAGCGCTTCGGCGGCGACTGCTACGCCTACTGCATGCTCGCCGCCGGTCGCGTGGACCTGGTCGTCGAGTCCGACCTCAACTCCTACGACATCGTGGCGCTGGTCCCGATCATCGAGGCCGCGGGCGGGGTGATCACCGGCCCGGACGGGCGGCAGCCGCTCGAGGGCGGCACGGTGGTCGCAGCCGCGACGCCTGAGCTCGCCGAGCAGGCGTGGGCGGTGCTGGGCCGGGATTGATTCCGGCGATGTCGCTGATCGACGGCCACTTCTAGGTCCACCGGCGGCCCCGCCGGCACGGTCGGGGCCGGCCACGGCGCGCCCAACACGTCCGCGGCATCGCCTGGCCCGGCTGGTCGACACCGTTGCGATCCTTGTCGGCACCACTGCGGTGAAAGCTGCGAATCTTCGCAGTGGTGTCGACATTTATCCGCGACGTGAACTGGCACTTCCACCGTTTGCATCCCCGGACGGCCGACGTCGGCGGGTCGCGCCACGGGACGGGTGATCACCGGACCGGACAGCCGGCAGCCGCTGGAGGGCGGCACGGTGGTCGCGGCCGCGACGCCTGAGCTCGCCGAGCAGGCGTGGGCCGTGCTGCAGCCCGAGCGCTGAGCTCGGCTTTGACTCTGATCGACGCGACAGGCGCGCACCCGACTGCAGCCGGGTGCGCGCCTGTCAGATTCTGAGCTTCGCCTGTGTCAGCGCGGCATAGGGGGGAGGGTGATGCCGATCTGCTCAGCCTGGATGAATGCTTCCTGAGGGAGCATTCCCATGCTGTGCGCAACGGCACCCCAGAACGAGGTCGAAGTGACCAGGCTTACGGCGGTGGGGACCAGTGCTGAAAGGGACAGCGTCGGCATGAGGCTGAGGGCGGCGAGGCCGTCGGTTCCCATTGGGGTATCTCCTAAGGTTAGGTCAGGGCTATGCCCTGAGCGTGAGGGTGTGCACTTACGAAGTTATCAGCACATAAGTACTTACCAATGTCAGGGTGGTTAACAGTGGTGATGAGCAACCGCCCTGCGCCCGAATAGGACAACCGATCGGATGTCACGGTTCGGATCGGATGCGACGCGCGTCAACTCCGGATAGAACCACTTCATGGAGCGGCGATCCCGGGGTGATGCATCCCCCGACACCAGGTCAGGACCCGGCAAGCGCAGGCTGGGCACCATCTCCACGGCGATCCCCGCCCGGATGGACCGCCTGCCCTGGGCGGGCATCCACTGGAAGGTCATCCTGGGCCTGGGGACGGTGTGGATCCTCGACGGCCTGGAGGTCACGCTCATCGGCTCGCTGGCCGCGCGGCTGGTCGAGCCGGGCAGCGGCCTGCCCATCACGGAGGGGCAGATCGGTCTGGCGGCGTCGATCTACATCCTCGGTGCCTGTCTGGGCGCGCTGTTCTTCGGGCGGCTGACCGACCGGTGGGGCCGCAAGAAGCTCTTCATGCTCACACTGGTCGTGTACTGCATCGCCACGTTCTCCACGGCGTTCTCGGTCGAACCCTGGATGTTCTTCCTCTGCAGATTCGTCACCGGCGCCGGGATCGGCGGCGAGTACGCGGCGATCAACTCCGCTGTCGACGAGCTCATCCCGGCGAACTACCGCGGGCGCGTGGACGTCCTCATCAACGGCACCTACTGGCTGGGCGCGACGTTCGGCTCGTTCTATTCGCTGTTCTTCCTCAACACCGCCTGGTTCGCCGAGAATCTGGGCTGGCGCTTCGCGCTCGGTGTGGGCGCGCTGCTGGGCGTGGTCATCATCTTCATCCGAAGGCACGTCCCGGAGAGCCCGAGGTGGTTGTTCATCCACGGTCGCGAGGGCGAGGCCGACGAGATCGTGGAGGACATCGAGGAACAGGTCGAGGAGGAGAAAGACGAGCCGCTGGAGCGGGTCGGCCGCGACGAGCAGATCACCATCCATCAGCGGGCCAGCATCCCGTTCACCGAGATCGCCAAGACGGCGTTCGGCAAGTACCCCAAGCGGGCGATCTTGTGCCTGGCGCTGTTCATCGGCCAGGCGTTCCTCTACAACGGCATCACCTTCAACCTGGGCACGCTGTATCAGAACTACTACGGCATCGACTCGGGCACCGCGCCACTGCTTCTGGCGCTGTTCGCGATCGTGAACTTCCTCGGCGCGCTCACCCTGGGCCCGCTGTTCGACAGGGTCGGCCGCAAGAAGATGATCGCCGGCACCTATATCGGATCGGCCCTGGTGACGGTGCCGCTGTACTTCGTCTTCCTGGGCGAGGTCGGTGGCCTGTGGGGCTTCGTGGCGCTGCTGTCGTTGACGTTCTTCATCGCCACCGCCGGCGCCTCGGCGGCCTACCTCACGGTGTCGGAGATCTTCCCCATGGAGACCCGTGCGCTGGCGATCGCCTTCTTCTACGCGATCGGCACGGGCGTCGGCGGCATCATCGGCCCGCTGATGTTCGGTAACTTCATCGAGAGCGGCGATCGTGCGTTGGTCGGTATGGGATTCCTCGTCTCGGCCGGTGTGATGGCGGTCGGTGGCATCGCCGAGATCTTCCTGGGCGTGGACGCCGAGGGACAGTCGCTCGAGGACATCGCGGCCCCCATCACCGCCGCGGATCCGGATGCGGGTCCCGGCTCGGACGTGGACCAGAATTCGGGCACGGATCGGGAGCCGGACACGGACCGGGAGCCGGGCGCGACGACAGGGGGCTGAGCAGGCGTGACAGAACCGCTGTTCGGCGTTCGCCGCGAGCCGGCGATCCTCGGCCCCGGCGCGGTGCACGTGCCCGACTGGCTGAGCCGTGAGCAGCAGGAATTCCTCCTGCGGGCCTGCGCGGACTGGGCCGCGGTGTGCGCGCCGCGCTCGATCGTGCTGCCGGGTGGCGGCCGCATGTCGGTGCGGACGTTCAGCCTGGGGCGCCACTGGACGCCGTATAGATACGACGACGACAACGCCGACGTCCCGCCCATCCCGGATTGGCTCGTGCGCGCTGCCCGGTCTGCGCTGTCCGCGGCGGCCGCGGTCGATCCGGGCGTGGCGGAGACCGACTCGGCCGTCTATACGCCCGATGCCGCGCTGGTGAACCTCTACGGTCCCGGCGCGACGATGGGACTGCACCAGGACCGCGACGAGGCCAGCGGTGACCCGGTGGTCTCGCTCAGCCTGGGTGATGCGTGCACGTTCCGCTTCGGCACTCCCGAGCACCGGGGCCGCCCGTACACGGACGCGCGTCTGGAGTCGGGGGACCTGGTGGTGTTCGGCGGGCCGTCGCGGATGGCGTTCCACGGGGTGCCAAAGGTCCACGACGCCACGGCCCCCGCCTGGTGCCGCGACGTGCTGGGCGCGGCCCCCGGCCGGGTGAACATCACGCTCCGGCGAACGCGTCCGTAGGTCCGGCTGTCGCCGACGAGTCCGACCCGCCTACGCTGGGTCCATGAGCGCGAGTGTGAGCACGACTTCATCTTCCGGTCGTGGCAGGGCCGTTCTGGTGATCATCCTGGTGGCGGTCCTGGCCGTGGTCGCGGCGGTGGTGACGGTGGTCGTCTCACAGAAGACCTACGCGCCGAGCGAGCGCACGCTGAGCCCCAAGACCCAGGTGGCGGCGGGCTCCGACCACGTCGACGAGGCCGCAGGGCTGACCATCCGCGTCCCCGAGGGATGGCAGGCCGAATCCGGCGACCTGCTGTTCGGGACCACTGCGCTGCTCCCCGAGAAGGTGTCGACGGACGGCGGTGCGGGCGGACTCGTCTTCATCGGTGCACTGACCGAGGAGATGCTGGGCGGCCAGGAGGTCAACAACGAGCAGGCCGCCTACGCGCTGGCCTCCGCCATCGGCCAGACCGTCCTTCCGGTCCCGGGCCAGCCCACCGACGAGAGCCTGGAGCCGATCTCGAGCCGTGTCGGCGACGGCTCGGCGTTGTCCTTTCGGGTGATCCCCATGGCCCAGCAGGCGATGCTCGGCCCGGAGGGAGCGCTGATCTACACGGCAGTCGTGGGTGAGGGCGACGACAGGTACTGGCTCACCTACATCGGCTCGCCGGCCGACGGCAGCATGGATTCGCCGCGCGCCGAGTGGGCGGACGAGATCGTCGAGCGTTTCCGTCCGGCGTGATCTCGTCCTCCTGACCAGCTGTCTCCCGCCCGACAGCACGACAGGCCGGCCCCTGTCGGGGTCCGGCCTGTTCTCGTCGGATCGCTGAGCGCGTGATCAGAGGGTGCTGACGACCTCGTCGTAGTCCAGGCGCGGGAGGCGGTCGAACCAGGCGTTCTCGGCGGGCTTGCCGATGTTCACCGCCACGAGGACGCGGTGGCGTCCGTCGGGGAAGAACTCCGTGGCGATCGCGTCGGCGTCGAGGCCGGTCATCGGGCCGGCGGCCAGGCCGGCCGCGCGGATGCCGAGGATCAGGTAGCCGATCTGCAGGCCGGCGTTGAGCTCGGCCGTGCCGATGCGCGCGTCCTCGTCGGCGAACAGGTCGCGGGCGCCGGGGAAGTGGGGGAAGACCTTCGGCAGCTCGTCGTGGAAGTCCACGTCGGCGGCCAGCAGTGCCACGGCCGGGGCGGCGGCGGTCTTGGGTCGGTTGCCCTCGGACATGAGCGGGATGAGACGGGCCTTGGCCTCCTCGGAACGCAGCACCACGACGCGCAGCGGCTGGTTGTTCATCGAGGTGGGGGCCCACTTGACCAGGTCGTAGATCGCCTCGAGCTGCTCGTCCGTCACCGGCTCGTCGGTGAAGGCGTTGGCGGTGCGGGCCTCGCGGAAGAGGAGGTCCTGGGCGGCCTCGTCGATCTGGATGGCCTGGGCGGTGTCCAAAGAAGTTGTCATGTCTAGTAGAACGGGCCGCCGGTCCGGAATGATTCCGGGACCGGCGGTGACGCTCCTCACGTGGCTCGCGTTCAGGGGCGCTTGCGGGTGAAGCCCACCACCGGGTTGCCGTCGGCCAGGCCCTCGACGGGCGCCACCATGCGCTCGACCTGCGTCCGTGCCTGCTCGCGCACCGGCGTCTGCGGGTCGAGCACCGACATGTACTCCTTGTGCTCGGCCAGCGCGTCGATGGCCGGGTCGACGAACCCCGTGACGTCGACGTAGTGGCTCGGCCGGGGATCGGACTCGAACCACATCTGTGGGCGCCCCTCGCGCGAGTCCACGCCGACCGCGGCCACCAGATCGTCGTAGGCGGCGCCCACCGCGTCGCCGAACTCCATGTGGTCGGACTGGTTGGGCAGGCCGGGGCCGAACTCCGGGCCCGAGTACAGGGACACCACGATGTCCGGCCGGTGCTTGCGGATCGAGTCGGCGATCGCGTCCCGCAACTCACCGTTGTTGACGATCTGACTGTCCGGAAAGCCCAGGAACTCGACGGTGTCGACCCCGACGTGCGCCGCCGACCGCCGCTGCTCCTCCTCGCGGATCGGCCCGGCGATCTCCGGGGCCATACCCTCGATCCCGGCCTCGCCACTGGACGCGAGAACGTAGACGACGCTGCGCCCCTCGGCCGTCCACCGGGCCACCGCGGCGGACATGCCGTACTCGGGATCATCAGGGTGCGCCACAAGGATGAGGCAGCGCGTCCAGTCGGTCGGGAAAGGTACGGGGAGGGCGCCCGTCTCGGGCTGGGAGTCCTGCTCTGGCCGGTCCGTGGAATCGCTCATGGCACGAGTATGGCCCCGCCCGCGCCCGCTGCATCCGGACTCGGCCAACACCGCGGTCGTAGACTGTCGCCGAACTCGAAGTCAATGCTGTTGTCGTCGTCGTACTTCCTTGGAGGCCCCTCGTGTCCGCACTCTTCCCCGACTACCGCCCCGCGTGGGAGACCGACGACCACCGGCTGCTGCGCGAGCACGCCCGCGCCTTCTTCGCCAAGGAGATGACCCCCAACCAGGAGAAGTGGGCCGCGCAGAAGCACGTCGACCGCGAGACCTGGGTACGCACCGGCGAGGCCGGCCTCATCTGCCTCGACGTGCCCGAGGAGTACGGCGGGCAGGGCGGCGACGCCGGCATGGAGTACCTCGTCACCGAGGAGCTCGTCTACTCCGGCGACACCGCGTTCGGCATGGGCGTCGGCTCCACCATCACCCCGCATTACGTCGCCAACTACGCCACCGAGGAGCAGAAGAAGGCGTGGCTGCCCAGGATCTGCTCCGGCGAGTGGATCTCCGCGATCGCCATGACCGAGCCCGGCGCCGGCTCCGACCTGCAGGGCGTGCGCACCACCGCCAAGCGCGACGGCGACGACTTCATCATCAACGGCTCCAAGACCTTCATCTCCAACGGCGGCTCCGCGGACTTCGTGGTGGTCGTGGCCAAGACCGACCTCGACGCCGGCCACAAGGGCATGGCACTGTTCGCGGTCGAGGCCGACACCCCCGGCTTCGAGCGCGGCCGCGTGCTGGAGAAGATGGGCCGCCACGGCGCCGACACCGCCGAGCTGTTCTTCAACGACATGCGCGTGCCCGCCGCCAACCTGCTCGGCGGTGAGGAGGGGCAGGGCTTCTACCAGCTGATGAACCAGCTGCCGCGCGAGCGTCTGGCCATCGCGGTCGACGCGCTGGCGATGGCCGAGGCCGCGGTCGTGGAGACTCTCGAGTACACCCGCGAGCGGCAGGCGTTCGGCAAGCCGGTCCTCGACTTCCAGAACACCCGCTTCGAGCTGGCGCACTGCAAGACGCAGGCCATGGCGACCCGCACGTTCGTCGACTACTGCATCGAGCAGGAGCTGGCCGGCGAGCTCGACGCCGTGACCGCCTCCATGGCCAAGATGCAGGCCACCGACATGCTCGACGACGTGGTGGACCGCTGCCTCCAGCTCTTCGGCGGCTACGGCTACATGATGGAGTACCCGATCGCGCAGAAGTTCGCGGGCGCCCGCGTCATGCGGATCTACGGCGGCACGAACGAGATCATGAAGGAGGTCATCGGGCGGGCCCTCTGAGTTCGGTCTCTGCGGGCCCGGCTCGCCCTGGCCCGCCCGGGCCTGCCCGCCCGCCCGCCGGCCCCGCCCGCCGGCCCCGCCCGCCCTGGCCCGCCCCGCCCGCCCCGCCCTGGCCCGCCCTGGCTCGGCCCGGCCCGCCCGCCCGTTCCATTGAGAAGAGGGTTTCGCACGTATCGGCCGGGTGCCAACGTGCGAAACCCTCTTCGCGTTTACCGGTGGGGGCGCGGGACGGGCCGGCGGGGATGGAGAGGCCGGCGAGAGTGGCGCGGGAGGGGTCGGAGAGGGTCGGTTGCGGCGCTCAGCTGAGGCGGTCGATGATCTCGACGAACTCCTCGGCGTAGGCCAGGTGCTTGCGCAGGCGCTCGAGTCGCTCCGCCGCTTCAGCGCCGATCTCGGTGATCGTGGTGCGGGCGGCGGCATCGTCGTCGGCCCCCTCGCCCACGCCCCCGGCCTCCCCGTCCGCGCCATCGGCACTGGTCCCCGCCCCGCGCGCGTCGAGGGCGCGGCAGAAGTCCTTCATGCGGTCGAGGCTGAACCCGAGTGGCTTCATGCGCCGGATGAGCAGTAGGCGCTCGACGTCGGCCTCGGTGTAGAGGCGGAACCCGCCGGGGGAATGGGCGGACGGGCTGACCAGGCCGAGTTCGTCGTAGTGGCGCAGGCTGCGGATCGATAATGCCGTGCGCTCGGCGACCTCCCCGATCTTCATGGTCTGCTCGCCCTGAGTTTCCCCGGCCACAACTCTCCCGCTACGGTAGCTTTTTACTCTCTCGCCACGAGAGAGTCGGTACTACGACTGTAGGTGATCTGTGAGCAACGAGTTCCCGACCGGTGTGCTGCCCTCATTCCGGGCGGCGTTCTCCTCGCCGGCCAGACTGCGGACCGAGGTGTTGGCCGGCCTGGTGGTGGCCCTGGCGTTGATCCCGGAGGCGATCTCGTTCTCCATCCTCGCGGGCGTCGACCCGCGGGTCGGCCTGTTCGCCTCGGTGACGATGGCCGTGACGATCGCGTTCACCGGCGGCCGGCCCGCCATGATCTCGGCCGCCACCGGTGCAATCGCGCTGGTCATCGCCCCGGTTGCCGCCGAGTACGGGCTCGACTACCTCATCGCGACGGTCCTGCTGGGCGGCGCGCTGCAGATCGTCCTCTCGGTGCTGGGCGTGGCCAAGCTGATGCGGTTCATCCCGCGGTCGGTGATGATCGGCTTCGTCAACGCGCTGGCGATCCTCATCTTCTCCGCGCAGATCCCGCATCTGATCGGCGTGCCGTGGCTGGTGTACCCGCTGGTGGCGGTGGGCATCGTGATCATGGTCGGCTTCCCGCGCCTGACGACGGTCGTGCCGGCCCCGCTGATCGCGATCGTGGCGATCACGGTCGTCGTGCTGGCCGTCGGCTGGAACGTGCCCGATGTGGCGGGTCAGGGTGAGCTTCCGACGTCGTTGCCGTCGTTGCTCCTCCCCGACGTGCCACTGACCATGGAGACCCTTCAGATCATCGCGCCGTTCGCGCTGGCCATGGCGCTGGTCGGGCTCATGGAATCGCTCATGACCGCAAAATTGGTCGACGACATCACCGAGACCCACTCCGACAAGACCCGTGAGGGCTGGGGCCAGGGCGTGGCCAACCTCGTCACCGGTCTCTTCGGCGGCATGGGCGGCTGCGCGATGATCGGCCAGACGATGATCAACGTCAAGGAATCCGGGGCGCGCACCCGGCTGTCGACGCTGCTCGCGGGCGTGTTCCTGCTCGTCCTGGTGGTGGTGCTCGGCGACATCGTGGGTCTCATTCCCATGGCGGCGCTGGTCGCGGTGATGATCATGGTGTCCGTGGGGACGTTCGACTGGCATTCGGTCCACCCGCGCACCCTTAGGGTCATGCCGCTGCCGGAGACCCTGGTCATGCTGGTCACGGTGGTGGCGACGGTGTGGACCGGCAACCTGGCGATCGGCGTGGTCCTGGGCGTGCTCACCGCGATGGTGATGTTCGCCCGCCGCGTCGCGCACATGACGACGGTGGAGAAGGTCCCCGGGCCCCGCGACGACCGTCTCGACCGCGACGACCGCGACGACCGTGCCGACCGCGACGACGACAACGACGACGACCGCGACGACGACACCGGGGTCACCACCCGCACCTACCGCGTCACCGGCGAGCTGTTCTGGGCGTCGAGCAACGATCTGGTCTATCAGTTCGACTACTCCGGCGACCCCGAGCACGTGGTCCTCGACCTCACCGACGCCGACATCTGGGACGCCTCGACCGTCGCGACGCTCGATGCCGTGCAGCAGAAGTACGCGGAGAAGGGCAAGACGATGTCCGTGATCGGCCTGGACGGCGCGAGCCAGGAACGTCTCGACAGGCTATCGGGCCGCCTCGGCGGTGCGTTCTAGACACTCCGGCCCCGCGGTCGGGCGTTTGCGGAACCACCCGCGAGTGACCGACCTCACTCCCCGGCGGCCACCTGCGCACTCATCACGAATTCAGGAACGAATTGTGGAAGGTAGATGCAACTACGAGGTGGCCTCACTACGGTGGGAGTTGATTATGAGCCCAGGAGAACGAGAAGTACCCCGTACCCCTGATTCCTCAGACCCGGTTTTCCGTCCGCCCACCGCGGCAGACGGCATCCGGATGTGGGAGATCGCCCGCGACAGCCGGGTCCTCGATCTGAACTCGTCCTACGCCTACGTGTTGTGGGGTGCCGAGTTCGCCAGGAGTTCGGTCGTGGTCGAGGTCGAGGGCCGTGTGGTCGGCTTCGTCACCGGCTTCATCCGTGCCGACGAGCCGGACACGATCTTCGTGTGGCAGGTGGGCGTCGACGCCGATCAGCGCGGCAAGGGACTCGCAGCCCGTCTGCTGCACAGCCTCATGGACCGCACCGGCGAGCAGCAGGGCACCGTGCGCCTGCGCACCACGATCAGTCCCGACAACGACGCCTCCAAGCGCACCTTCGGAGCCGTTGCCCGCGACCGCGGAATGTCGCTGACCAGCGAGGACTACCTGGGCGCTGATCTTCTCGGAGAGGGCCACGAGCAAGAAGACCTCTACACGATTTCCTAAGGACTGGGCGCGGGCCGCCCGGCCCGCCGCCGCTGCCCGAACGCTTTTTCATTGGAGTGAGTCAAGACAAATGACCGAGAACACGCACGATTCGAGCACCGATACCTCGATTTTCACCGACCGCGAGTCGGAGGTTCGTAGCTACTCGCGCAACTGGCCGGCGGTCTTCGACACCGCCAAGGGTGCGACGCTGACGACCGTCGACGGCGAGGACTACCTCGACTTCTTCGGCGGCGCCGGCGCGCTGAACTACGGCCACAACGACGACGACATGAAGAACGCCCTGCTGGAGTACATCACCCGCGACGGCGTCACCCATTCGCTCGACAAGTACACGGTCGCCAAGCGCGCCTTCCTGGAGACCTTCTCCAGCACGATCCTCAAGCCGCGTGGCCTGGACTACAAGGTGATGTTCCCCGGGCCCACCGGCACCAACGCCGTCGAGTCCGCGCTGAAACTGGCCCGCAAGGTCACCGGCCGCGAGGCCATCATCAACTTCACCAACTCGTTCCACGGCATGACCCTCGGGTCGCTGTCGGTGACCGGTAACTCGATGAAGCGCGCCGGTGCCGGCATCCCGCTGGTCCACGCCACCCCGATGCCGTACGACAACTACTTCGGTGGCGTCACCGAGGACTTCCAGTGGATGGAGCGCGTGCTCGTCGACTCCGGCTCGGGCATGAACCGCCCGGCGGCCGTGATCGTCGAGTGCGTCCAGGGTGAGGGCGGCATCAACGCCGCGCGCGCCGAGTGGCTGCAGGCCCTCGACGCGCTGTGCAAGCGCCACGACATCCTGCTGATCGTCGACGACGTCCAGATGGGCTGCGGCCGCACCGGCGAGTTCTTCTCCTTCGAGTTCGCCGGCATCAAGCCGGACATCGTCTGCCTGTCCAAGTCGATCGGTGGCTACGGCCTCCCGCTGGCGGTGACCCTGTTCAACCGCGAGCTCGACGAGTGGACCCCGGGCGAGCACAACGGCACCTTCCGCGGCAACAACTTGGCGTTCATCACCGCTGACGTGGCGCTGCGCAAGTACTGGGCCGACGACGCGCTCCAGAACCGCACGCTGGAGAACGGCCGCATCCTGCGCGAGCGCTTCTCGCCGCTCGTCTACAAGTACGAGGGCAAGCTCGAGCTGCGCGGCCGCGGCATGGCCTTCGGCATCGCGTTCCTCGAGGACCCGGAGCTGGCCGGCCAGGTCATGGCCCGCTGCTTCGACAACAAGATGCTGGTCGAGACCGCCGGCCCGAGCGACGAGGTCGTCAAGTTCCTGGCGCCGCTGACCCTCACCGACGAGGAGCGCGACCGCGGCATCGAGATCTGCTACGAGGCCGTCGACCACGTCCTCGCGCAGCAGTACGCCTGATCCAGTAGTACGGGACCACCCCTCAAGGAGGCACCACATGATCGTTCGCACCACCGCCGAGATCACCGATACCGATCGCCACATCAAGGGCAACAACGGTAACTGGGAGTCCAAGCGCATCGTTCTGGCCAATGACCGCGTGGGTTTCTCGTTCCACGAGACCACCATCGCCGCCGGCACGACCAACGATTTCCACTACGCCAACCACATCGAGGCCGTCTGGCTCACCCGCGGCAAGGGCACCCTGCGTGACCTCACCAACGACAAGGAGTACCCGCTCGCGGCGGGCTCGATGTACCTGCTCGACGGCAACGAGAAGCACCAGGTGATCGTGGAGGAGGAGATGCAGATGCTCTGCGTCTTCAACCCGCCCGTCGTGGGCGACGAGAACCACGACGAGAACGGCATCTACCCGCTCCTGCGTCTGCAGGACGACGGGTCGGTTGTCCGCGAGAAGTAAGACCCCGCACAGGGCAACCCCGCACAGGGCCTGGCCGCGTCGACGTCAGTCGAACGGCCAGGCCTTCTGCATGTCCTGATCCAGGCCCGGCTCGATGAGGTACTCGGTGCCGAACGCCAGCGCGTAGACGGCGGGCGGCATGCCCAGCATGAGGCCGATGTCGCTGGTCTGGCTGGCGTGGCACTCCATCGCGCGGCGCTTGAGGGCGAGCACGTCCTCGGGCAGGTCGACGGCCCAGGCGATCTCGGACTCGGGTACGCCGACGGGCTGTCCGTCGTCGCCGGTGAGGATCATCTCGCGGAGCTCGGCCACGTCCGAACCGGCGGCGGCCAGCGCGTCGAAGAGCTCGGTGACCTCGGGCCGGTCGAGCATCTCCAGCTGCGCGGACTGGTTGGTGGTGGACTCCATCAGTCGCGGCCGGCGGGCCGCGAGCTCGGCGGCCCGGCGGGTGAGCCGGTGCACCGCGATGTGGTCGGGGTGGCCGTAGTTGCCGTGGTGGTCGTAGCCGATCACCACGTCGGCGTCCTCGCGGTCGAGGATCCGGGCGAACCGGCCGGCGGCCTCGTCGACGTCGGCCCGGTGCAGGCACAACGGGTCGTCGTTCTGGGCCCAGCCGGTCATGCCGGAGTCTCGGTATCCCAGCCAGTCGACGCGCTCGACGCCCAGGACGCGCGCGGCCGCGCGGGCTTCCCCGCGGCGATGTTCGACCACGTCGCCGTCGTCGCCCAGTCCCTCGGGTCGTTGGCCGTGGTCGCCGTCGGTGGCGAACACCGTCACCACGCGGTGGCCGGCGCGGGCGGCGAGCGCCATTACCCCGGCGGTCTGGGACGATTCGTCGTCGGGGTGGGCGTGGACAAACACGATCGTGGACACCCCGACAGTCTGCCCTCCAGCGCGTGCGCACGGCGGGTGAGGCGCCGGGGCACGTCCGGTTCAGGGCATGTCGAGGGCGCGGACCCAGTCGCCGTGGCCGTGCGCCGTGGCGAGGGGCTGCCCGTTGACGGCGACGACGAAGATGCCCCTGTGTCGCCGGATCGATTCCGGGACCTGCGCCGCGATCTCGGGCAGGAGGGTCACCCCCTCGACGGAGATCCACACCGCGCCGGCGCTACGGCAGAGCTCGGTGACGCGTCGGACGAACTCGGCCCGCTCCGGGGGCTCGAGGTAGCCGAGCACCGCGGTGTGGAAGACCACGGGTGTGGAGCCGGCGGGGCAGGCGGCGACGGCGGCCTCGACCTGCTCGACGAGGTCGCCGGTGATGATGTTCGGTGGATCGGCGGCGGCGATGTCGAGTGCCGCGTCGAGGCGGGGCACGCGCTCGGCCTGCTGGCCGGGCCAGATGAGGCTGCGGAGCCAGGCGCGGGAGTCGGGGTCCGCGGGGTCGATGGGGGCCAGGTCGACCCCGCCCCGGCGGACGATCTCGGGCAGGGAGCGCGGGCGGGGGACGCCGTCGCGCAGGTCGCACTCCAGGACCGGGACCTCGGCCGGGGTGACGGAGGTGGCGAGCTCGGCGGGCTGCAGCTCGTAGGTGTGGCCGCCGCCGAGCTCGTAGCGGTAGGCGTAGCGGTCCGGGTACAGGCACAGTCCGGCGGCGGCGCCCACCTCGACCAGCGAGAGCGGGCCGGGTAGCAGTGAGAGGAAAGGCAGCAGGACCGCGCAGCGCTTGGCCTCGTTGGTCTGGGTGGAGTGGGTGAGCGCGATCTGCTCGACGCGGTGCCAGTTGGTGTGGAGGAACTCGCGGAAGGCGGCGTAGTCCTCGGTCTCGGAGGCGCCGGCGTGGCGGGCTGCGGCGAACACCAGGACGGGCTGCCGCTTGATGCGGGGCAGGCGTGCGATGAGCTCGCAGGTGGCGGGGTCGTCGGCGATCCCGCGGGCCCAGGAGAGATAGACGGGGGTGCGGCCGCGGACCTCGTACTCGGCGAATTCGGCGTAGCGGGTCGAGACGTCGTCGACGTGCGCGGAGTCCATGGCCCCAGCGTGGCATATGTCGGCGGCCGTGACTCGCGACCCGGGTCGAAGGGCTGTCGAGGGGGCTAGCCTGAGGGCGTTCGCGCGGGTATGATTGGTGATGTATCAACAGTTCGTCGTATCGCCAATACGACGACGACCTCACGCCCGCCGACCGTAGGAGAGCCTCATGCCAGACGAGACCGAGTTCATCGCAGCGAAGAACGCCTCCACCGGCGGCGAGTTCGTCCGCGACGCCACCTACATCAACGACCGCGTGGTCGCCGGCCTGGAGCCGGGCAGCGACCCGGTGGGCGAGAAGATCGGCGAAATGCGCTGGCCCGTCGAGGCCGGCCGCTACCGCCTCATGGCCGCCCGGGCCTGCCCGTGGGCGAGCCGCTCGATCATCGTGCGCCGGCTCATGGGCCTGGAGGACGCCATCTCGATGGGGCTCGCCGGCCCGACGCACGACATCAACTCGTGGGTCTTCGACCTCGACCCGGACGAGAAGGATCCGGTCACCGGCCTGCACCGCCTGCAGGAGGCGTACTTCAACCGGATTCCCGACTACCCGCGCGGCATCACCGTGCCCGCCCTGGTCGATCTGCCCACCAACTCGGTGGTGACCAACGCGTACCAGAAGCTCAACTTCGACATGCTCTCCGAGTGGACCGACTTCCACCGCGACGGCGCCCCGGACCTCTACCCGGAGGCCCATCGCGACGAGATCGACGAGCTCGACTCCTGGATCTACCCGACCGTCAACAACGGCGTGTACCGCTGCGGCTTCGCCGCCGAGCAGGGCGCCTACGAGAAGGCCTACGACGAGCTGTGGGCCTCGCTCGACCGCCTCGAGGAGCGGCTGGCCACGCGCCGCTACCTGGTGGGCGAGACCATCACCGCCGCCGACATCCGTCTGTTCACCACCCTGGTGCGCTTCGACGCGGTCTACCACGGCCACTTCAAGGCCAACCGCAGCAAGATCACCGAGATGCCCGCGCTGTGGGGCTACCTGCGCGACCTGTTCCAGACCCCCGGTTTCGGCGACACCTGCGATTTCCCGCAGATCAAGGAGCATTACTACAACGTCCACCGCGACGTGAACCCCACCGGGATCGTGCCCAAGGGGCCGGACCTGGCGGGCCTGCTCACCCCGCACCACCGTGAGGAGTTGGGCGGCAGTCCGTTCGGCAGCGGCACCGCCCCGGGCCCCATCGCGGAGCCCTCCGAGCGAGTCCCCGCCGGTCACGGAGCAGAGTAGGCCTAGACTGGCACGCTGTGACCCCGGCGCCCCCCGCGATCGGCCGCTATCGCCGTAGCCTCCGACAATTCATCATGTTCGGGATCGTCGGCGGCTCCGGCATGGTCGTCAACATGATCGTCACGGTCTTGATGAACAAGGCCAACGGCGGCACCCAGAACGCGCAGGACGTCCTGTTCCCGATCTCCGGCACGGAGTTCAACTTCCGCTTCACCACGCTGGTGTGGATCGTCGCGTTCCTGGTGGCAAACTTCTACAACTTCATGCTCAACCGGAACTGGACCTTCGGCGCCGGCGCCAAGGCCCCGTTCTGGCAGGAGTTCTGGCCGTTCCTGGTAGTCGGCTCGGTGGCCGCGATCGCGGGCATCTTCATCAAGCTCGCGTTCACCAACCCCACCTCGCCGCTGTACCTGCCGGAGCCGTTCTGGCATGAGGACGCGGGCATCCATTCCCGTGAGTACTGGAGCCAGCTGCTGACGATCGTCATCACGATGCCGATCAACTTCATCGTCAACAAGCTCTGGACGTTCCGCGCGGTGCGCAACCGCCATCAGGCGCGCACGGCGAGTGTGGACGAGCCCGCGCCGGCGCCGGACGCCGTGACTTAGGGGGCGCCTCGTGGAGTCCTCGCCGCTGCTGTTGTGGTTCGACCTGACGGGCGTGTTCTTCTTCGCGCTGTCCGGCAACCTGCTGGCGGCGCGTAAGGACATCGACATCACCGGCGGCCTCGTGCTGGGCCTGCTGGCCGGCCTCGGCGGCGGCATCATCCGCGACGTCCTGCTGGGGGTCACGCCGCTGGCGCTGGCCAAGCCGGTCTACCTCATCCCGCCGGTCGTGGCGGCGGTGGCGGTGTATCTTATCGGCCCGATGGTGCACCGGGTGTCCACGCTCATCGTGGTGTTCGACGCGGCCGGCCTGGGGCTGTTCTGCACGTTCGGTGCCGCCCGTGCGCTCGATCACGGCATGCCGGTGGCCTCCGCGATCGGGCTGGGCGTGGTGACGGCGGTCGGCGGCGGCCTGATGCGCGACGTGGTGGCCAACGAGATGCCGGCGGTGTTCAGCGGGTCGAATCTGTACGTCGTCCCGGCCGCGACGGGCGCGGGCCTGACGGTGGTGGCCGTGGAGACGGGCACGTGGGGCCCGATCACCGCGACCGCCCTGGCCGCCTTCGTCATCGCGTTCCGCCTGATCGCCTGGTGGCAGCAGTGGCGCGTGCCGCTGCAGATGCGCGGCTGGACCGTGCGTGACCTCGACGTGCTCCGCCGTCGGGAGAGGTCAGTGTACGGGCGTCCCGCGCGGGGCGGTGGCGGTGCGGCGGGTCCGGCGCACGACCCCGAGGGCGACGACGACAACGCCCCCACCCGCGGCCCCGACACCCGCGACGGTGACGGTGACGATGCCGGCGAGGCGCCCGGGCCGGGCCGCCGCCGGTAGGGTGTCCCGGTGCAGTATTACCTCAGCCTGCTGGGTTTCGCGGCGATCGATTCGCTCAACCTCCTGGCGTTCGCCGTCATCGCCGGGCTGTGGCTGACCGCTGCCGGGAGTGGGCAGCCGTTCGCGCCCAAGGCGGCGCGGTTCACGGGCGGCGCGTTCTGCGGCATCGTGCTGTTGTCGCTGGTGTCGGTCTGGGTGATCGGCAATAACCAGGAGTTCGTCCGGAGCCTGTTCCACAACGTCTGGGCGATGGTCGTGTTGGCGGTGATCGGCCTGGTCATCACCGTGATGGGGATGCGCAGGCCCGCGGAGGCCGCGGAGGAGAACGTCGAGGCCCCGCTGGCGCAGACGGTGTTGCAGAAGTTCGGGATCCTGGCCACGGGAGTCTCGCTCGGGGTGATCCAGTCGGGCACGTCGGCGCCGTTCGCGGCCGGCATGGTGCTCATCTCGTTCGCCGAGGAACCGTGGTGGGCCCAGCTCCTGCAGATCTTCTTCTTCGCGGTGATCGCGATTCTGCCGAGCGTCGCCCTGATCGTCACGCTCGCGTGCGTCAGCTCCTCGAGGGTGGCCACCGCGACGCAGAAGATCGGCCGCTTCCTCTCCTTCGGCCGGGTGGCCGGGCGGATTCTCACACTCGTGGTGGGCATCGCGCTGCTCGTGCTGGCGGCGGTGCGGATCGTGCAGCTCACCGGGGTGTTGTCGTAGACCGCGCCTAGTCTGCCGGCCACCACCGCACGGGTGGGACGACGAACAGACGGAGATCTCATGCAGAACGACACGCAGGACCGGGCCACCGCCGCTACCGCCGACGCCGCCACTACCGCGCTCACCACCGGGAGCGGCTCGGTGCTGTGCGAGGACGGGCTGCGGCGGCCACCGTGGGCGGCCCGCGATCCGCTACTACGGGAGTATTACGACACCGAATGGGGCATGCCGGTCCACGACGAGACCGGGCTGTACGAGCGGCTCGTGCTGGAGGGGTTCCAGTCCGGGCTGAGCTGGGTGACGATCCTGCGTAAGCGCCCGGCGTTCCGGGAGGCGTTCGCCGGGTTCTCGCCCGATGCGGTGGCGGCCTTCGGCGCCGCTGACGTCGAGCGGCTCATGGCCGATCAGCGCATCGTGCGCAACGGCCGCAAAATCGATGCCGCGATCAGCAACGCCCGCGCGGTGGTCGAGCTCCGTTCGGACGGCGGGCTCGCGCAGCTCATCTGGTCGTATCGGCCCGAGGCCACGCCCGAGCCGCGGGTGATGGAGGAGGTGCCCACGCAGTCGCCCGAATCGGTCGCGTTGGCCAAGGATCTCAAGCGGCGCGGCTTTCGCTTCGTCGGGCCGGTGACGGTGTTCGCGCTGATGGAAGCCATCGGCGTGGTGGACACCCACCTCATGGATTCGCACCGCCGGGGCACGTCCGGCATCTGGGTCGCCGGCTCAGCGGGGTAGCGGGGCCAGAGCCGCGGCCGGTGGTGAGGTGGCCGGCGGGGCGCCCGGGCCGGGAGCGGCGGGTTGGACCGGGGCGGCCAGCGATCCTGCCCCGGATATTCGGCCGGTGACCGGGCCGTTCGCGCATTCCGGGATTCCACGCACCTCGGCCATCCGCTCCAGCGACCGGTCGAGGGCGTCGGTGGACAGTGCCCCGTTCGCCAGTGCGCCCTCGACCGAGTCGAGCGCCTCGCCGATGCCGGCGGTAGTGATCCACAGCGGGGAGTCGGCGCCGGCGATCAGGGCTTCGGTCACCGACCGGGGCAGCGGGAAGGCGTCGGAGACGGCCTTCATCCCGGAGAGGTCATCGGTGAATATCGGCCCCTCGAACGCGGGGGCGCCGTAGCCGTGGCCCTCCCGCAGTAGCCGGTACGCGGCGGGGGAGAGGGACGCCGGCCGGTCCGCGCCCGTCAGGCCGGGGACCAGCTGGTGGCCGAGCATCATCCCGGCTCCGGGGGTGGCGGCCAGCTCGGCGAAGGGCCGCAGGTCGTGGGCCGCGAGTTGGTCGAGGGGCGGCACCGTCACGGTGGTGAAGTGGCTGTCGCCGGAGGAGCGGCCGTGCCCGGGGAAGTGCTTGAACACCGGGGTGATCCCGGCGTCCTGCAGCCCGGCAGCGAACGCGCGGGCGTACTCGGTCACACGGGCCGGGTCGGGGGAGAAGGAGCGGTCGCCGATCACGGCCTGGTCGGGTTGGTCCGACACGTCGAGGGAGGGGGCGAAGTCCACCGTCACGCCCATGCGGTTCAGGAACTCGCCGCGCGCGCGGGCGGTCGCCCGGACCTGCTCGGGACTCATCGTGGAGGCCATGACCCGTGCCGAGGGCATCGGCCCCGCGTACGGCGAGATGCGGGAGACGCGGCCGCCCTCCTCGTCGATCGCGACCAGCAGCGGCAGCGGGGCGGTCTTCTGGAGCTCGGCCAGGCCACTGCCGGAGACCGCCTCGCCGACGACGCCCGAGCCGATGAACACACCGCCGATGTTGTGCTGCTCCACGGCCTGGCGGGCGTCGGCCATCGAGCTCACGCCCACGGTGAACAGCTGCGCGATCCGCTCGCGTTGGCTGAGTGCGGCGAACGGCGAGTCGCACGGCGCGGTGGGCGGCGCCGTGGCGACGGCGACTGGGGCGGTGTCGGCAGCGGGCGGAGGCGCCTGATCTGCGGGCTCGCCGGTACCGCAACTGACCAGTGCCACAGCGGTGATCGAGGCGGCAGCCGTCAGGCGGAGCCTGCGGAGAAGAAACACGATCTCCAATGTATCGGCCGTTCGCTCATCCTTCGCATCGCCTGACTGTCTTGCCGGATCCGGAGGCTTCTGCCCCCGCCTGGGCAGAGGTTCATCTACGCGTCACCCGGGAATGTCAGAGTGCTCGGGTGAACCAGATGCTTGATCGTCGGCTCGGTCTGACCGATGCGGTGGTGGTGGGGCTCGGTGCCATGATCGGCGCCGGCGTGTTCGTGGCGTTCGCCCCCGCCGCGGCCCGGGCCGGCTCGCTCGTGTGGGTCTCGCTCGCGATCGCCGCAGTGGTGGCGGTGTGCAACGCCCTGTCCTCGGCCCGGCTGGCCGCCCAGTTCCCCGCCGCCGGCGGAACCTACGTCTACGGCCGCGAACTGCTGGGTCCGTTGCCCGGGTTCCTCGCAGGCTGGGGATTCATCGTGGGCAAGACCGCCTCGTGCGCGGCCATGGCCCTCACTGTGGGGCTGTACATCTGGCCGGAGCACGCGAACCTCGTCGCGGCGGCGGCCGTTCTGCTTCTCACCGCGCTCTCGGTGCTGGGGGTGCAGCGCACAGCGACCGTGGCCACGGTGCTGGTGGCGATCGTGCTGATCGTCCTCGCGATTTTTCTCGTGATGGCCTGGGTCGCGCCATCCGGCGGTGAGGCGGAGTCCGTGGCGGCCGGGTCGGGCACCACTGGGTTGGCTGCGGCCGAGGCGGGGCTTGCCCCGGTGCCCGCGATCGACGGCGAGGCGTGGCCCGCCCGGCTACTCGGCGTCCTCGGCGGCGCCGGCTTCTGCTTCTTCGCTTTTGCCGGTTACGCCCGCATCGCCACGCTCGGCGAGGAGGTGCGCGACCCGGCCCGCACGATTCCGAGGGCTGTGATGCTGGCGATCTCGCTGGTCATCGTGGTGTACGCGCTGGTGCTGGCCGCGGTCATCCACGTCCTCGGCGTGGGCGGGGTCGCCGCGGGGGCCGCGCCGGTGCTCGAGGCGGCGGAACGAATCGGCGGCGGCGAGCTCGCCGCGGTCGTGCGGATCGCCGCCGGGATCGCCGCGCTCGGCGCCCTGCTCGGCGGCATCCTCGGCGTCTCGCGGACGACGCTCGCGATGGCCCGCGACCGGCATCTGCCTGCCCCGCTCGCCGCAGTCCACGCCACCCGGCGAACTCCGTACGTCGCCGAGATCTGCGTGGGCGTGCTCGTCGCGGTGATCGTTCTGCTCGCCGACGTGCGTCAGGCGATCGGATTCTCGTCGTTCGCCGTGCTGGTCTACTACCTGGTGGCCAATACCGCGGCCCTGCGCCTGGACCGCCGGCGCCGGCGGCTGCCAGCCTGGGTGCCGGTGCTCGGGGCGATCGGCTGCGTGACGGTCGCCGGGAGTCTGCCGTGGGAGTCGGTGGTCGGCGGTGTCGTCGTCTTCGTCGTCGGCGGGGCGGTGTACGCGGTGACCCGACGCGGCATGGTGCAGCCCGCCGCGCGATCCCACCAGGCGTAACGTCGAGAACATGACCGACGCCCAACCACACGCCCGCCTGCTCCCGTCGCACCTGCGCCGACCCGTGATCGGGGCGCCCATGGCCGGCGGGCCCACCACCGGCGAGCTCATCGCGGCGGTCGGCGAGGCCGGCGGGATCGGGCTGATCGGCTCCGGATACCTGGATGCGGAGGCCACCCGTGCCGAGATCGCGCGCGTCCGCGAGCTCACCGACGCACCGTTCGGCGTCAACGTCTTTCTGCTCGACCGGGCCGACTCCGAGGCGGCGCTCAACGCGGCGGGCGGCATGGCCGGGCTCGAGAAGTACGCGGAGGGCTTGCGGCCTGTCGCCGAGCGGCTGGGCATCGCGCTGGTCGAGGACCCGCAGTTCACCGACTTCGACCAGGACGCAACCATCGACGCGCTGGTCGAGGAGGCGGTGCCGGTCGTCTCGTTCACGTTCGGGATCCCGGGCTCCGGGGTGGTGCAGCGGCTGCAGGAGGCGGGGTCGGCGGTGGTCGTGACCGTCGCCGGCGTCGAGGATGCGCGGCG
>NZ_JBSHMJ010000042.1:0-28166 GCF_053645265.1 Dietzia sp. NPDC055343
CTCCCGTGGCTCCGCGACCTCTATCGTCACTTCCACTGCCGCCCGGAGCTCAGCATGGCCGACCACGCGACGGCGAGCCGGATCGAGCAGGAGCTCACCGCGCTGGGCCTGGAGCCCCAGCGCATCGGCGGGACGGGCGTCGTGGCGGTGATCGAGAACGGCGAAGGCCCCACAGTCCTGGCCCGCGCCGACACAGACGCACTGCCCCTCCAGGGGGACACCGGCCTGGAGTACGCCTCCCAGGCCCCGGGGGTCATGCACGCGTGCGGCCATGACGCGCACGCGGCGGCGCTGCTGGGCGCCACTCGCGTCCTGTCCGAGAACCGCGACGAGTGGTCGGGCACGTATATCGCGGTGTTCCAGCCGGGAGAGGAGACGGCCGCCGGCGCCCGGGCGATGGTCGACGGCGGCCTGCTCGAACGGGTCCCGCGGCCGGATGTGGCGCTGGGGCAGCACGTCATGCCGACCGCGGCCGGCACGATCGGCACGGTGACGGGCCCGGTCCTGTCGGCCGGCGATTCGCTGAAGATCACGATCCACGGCCGAGGCGCGCACGGTTCGATGCCGCACACGGCGGTGGACCCGGTGGTGGTGGCGTCGTCGATCGTCCTGCGCCTGCAGACGATCGTCTCGCGTGAGGTGGAGCCGGGGACGTTCGCTGTCGTGACGGTCGGTTCGATCTCCGCGGGCGCCAAGGCCAACATCATCCCGGACTCGGCCGAGCTGCTGCTCAACATCCGCACGTACGACCCGGCGGTGCGCGAGCAGGTGATCTCGGCGATCGAGCGCATCGTCCGCGCGGAGTGTGTGGCGGCCGGGGCCCCGGCCGATCCGGACTTCCTCTACTACGACCAGTACCCGCTCACCCGCAACGACCCTGCGGTCACGGACACGGTCACCGAGGCCTTCGTCGCCTACTTCGGCGCGCGCGCGGTGTACGAGGCCGGTCGGGTCACAGCGTCGGAGGATTTCTCCCTGATTCCGGACGCGTTCGGTGTGCCGTACACGTACTGGACCGTCGGCTCGGTGGACCCCGACCGCTACCGGGACGCGCTCTCCCCGGGCATGGTGGGTCGCGAGATCCCGGCCAACCACTCGCCGCGCTTCGCGCCGCTGGAGGAGCCGACGCTCCTCACGGCCACGCGCGCGCAGGTGGTGGCGGCGCTGGCCTATCTGGGCGCCGAGCGTCCGGCTGCGGCAGCACGCCCGAACGGGGGCTCCGAACTCACTTGACAGTTGTGAAGTCGCAGATGTGTGGCTACCCTCGGGTTTGTCGGTGGCGAAAGCTGATATCCCCCCGCCAGCTGTCGCCGACTCTGCAGCGATGTGCGGATGCCGCAGACCCGCCCCCCGGGTCGCGACCCCGCGTCGTGCGTCAGAATCGCCGGGGCCGCGTTGTCCCCCCTCCGCGGCCCCGGCGATTCCCTTATTTGGCCCATCCGGGCGTCGGGCGACTGGCCGGCTGGTGTCAGCCGACCTCCTCGTCGTCGTACTCCTCGGCTTCCTCGGGTCCTGGCTCGATCACCGGCACCTCGACGGACTGCTCGGCCACGTCGGCCGGGTCGGCCTCGCCGACGGAGCCGGCATCGACAGGCGCGGGCTCATACTCCTCCCGCGCCGTGACCGGATCGGGATCGGGCGTGTATTCCTCGGGATCGTGGTCCTCGACACCCATCTGCGTGCCTCCTCGCGTCGTTCCACACTGGGACACCTACTGACTAGCAGGGGTGGCGCCGTGTCGCCACCTGCACCGATGTGAGGGGTCGGCTCAGGCCGGGGGCGTGGGCCTGCCGGGTGCGGGGCCGATCTCGGGGTGTCGCGAGGCGAACTCGTCGAGCAGGCCGCACACCGAGGAGCGCACGATCGTGCGCAGCTGGGCGGGCGTGAACGCGTCCGGGGTGATGGTCGAGGTGGTGCCGAGCCCCGAGACCACCGCGAACAACGAGCGGGCCAGCGCGGTGACCTCGTGTTCCGGCGGGGTGCTGCCCAGCGTGACGGCGAGGTGGTCGGTCAGCGCCGAGACCTGCTCCACCACGTAGTCGCGCAGGATCTGGGCCAGTCGCGCGTTGTTGAGGCTGGCGGACTGGTACGCGGTCAGTATCCGCCAGAACCTCTGGGTGTCGACGTTGTGCGGCAGGGTCAGAACCGCGTTGTCGATCCATTCCTCCAGGGTCGTGGACTGGGGAGCGGAACCGGCGGTGAGCTCGGAGAGCGCCGCACGCAGCGCCGCCTCGAGGAGGTCTTCTTTGTCCGCGTAGTAGTGCGAGATGTAGCCCGTGGTGGCGCCCAGATGCTTGGCGATCCGGCGCATGGAGACGCTGTCCAGTCCGCCGTCGGCGACTAGTTCGCAGGCCGCGGAGGCGATCTCGCGACGGTTCGCGTCGACGCTGGAAGGGGGCATGGCCACGGTCGTCCTCACTTCTGCTCCGGCTGGAAACGGTGTGGTGAGCCGGGCGCTCAAGGGTTCACAGTAATCCACCCGGTGCGCTTGTGACTCTCGACACATCTGGGCTAGCATCGCTTCCCGTACGACTTCACACAACAGTTGTTATGTCGGTGCGGCAGGGCACTGACCAGTGCGGAAGACACGAGGAGACCACGAAATGGCGAGCACTACTCACGCGAACTTCGCGCCCACGACCGATACGACGGGGGCGGCCGGCGTCGAGGTCGAGCGGCTGCTTCCGGCCGAGGTCGCCGAGCAGCGACTCACCTTCGCCGACATCCTCGGTCGCCGACGTGGAGACACGCGACCCGGGCTGCTCTTCGAGGATCAGAGTTTCACCTGGGACGAGGTCGTGCGTGAGGCCGAGAAGCGGGCGATCGTGCTTCACGGGCTTCGGCGCGAGGGTCGGGCATTCCACGTCGGCGTGCTGTTGGAGAACGTGCCCGAGTATCTCTTCATGATCGGGGCCGCCGCACTGGCGGGCGCGACGGTCGTCGGCATCAATCCCACCCGGCGGGGAACCGAACTCGCGACGGACATCCGCGCTGTGGACTGCGACGTCATCGTCACCGACTCCACGCAGGCGGCGCTGCTGGACGGTCTCGACACGGGCGTGGACGAGGACCGGGTGTTCCTCGTCGACGGCCAGCGGTGGCGGGACCTCGTTCAGGACGCGGCGGGGGAGCGGTTGCCGAACGTCCTGGAGGCGAGCGATCCCACGACGACCGTGCTCCTGACGTTCACCTCGGGATCAACCGGAGCGCCCAAGGCGGTCATCTGCAGCACCGGGCGACTTGCCGCGCTCTCGGCGATCAACTATCTGTCGTTCACCACCGACGACGTGACCTACAACGCCATGCCGCTCTTCCACGGCAACGCCATCTTCTCCTGCTGGGGCCCATCGGTGTTCACCGGTGCCACGTTCAGTATGCGCCGCAAGTTCTCGGCCTCCGGTTTCCTGCCGGACGTGCTCAGGTTCGGCGCAACGTTTTTCAACTACGTGGGCCGGTCGCTGGCGTACATCCTCGCCGTTCCGGAGTCGGCCCAGGAGCAGCAGACCCGGCTGCGTCAGGTGTTCGGCACCGAGGCCTCCCCGCATGACCGGGACGAGTTCGAGCGGCGGTTCGGGACCCGGCCGATCGAGAGCTACGGCTCGTCCGAGGGAGCTGTGGTCATCAGTCTGACGCCGGATTCGCCGCGGAATGCGCTCGGTTTGCCCGCGGACTACATGGACGTCTGCATACTCGATGCCGACGGGCGGGAGTGCCCGCGGGCGGAGTTCGACTCCACCGGCCGTCTGCTCAATCCGGAGGCCGCGACCGGCGAGATCGTCAACCGCACCGGCGCGGCGATGTTCGAGGGGTACTACCGAAACCCCCAGGCCACTGCCGAGCGGATCGATGGTGCCGCCTACCGGACGGGGGATCTGGGCTACCGGGACGCCGAGGGCTTCTTCTACTTCGCCGGCCGTGGGGGTGACTGGATGCGCGTGGACAGTGAGAACTTCGCCGCCGCGCCCGTCGAGCGGATCCTCGCGCGTTTCCCCGGAGTCGTGTTGGTGGCCGTGTACCCCGTCCCGGACCCGCGGACGGGAGACCAGGTGATGGCCACCGTCGAGATGGCGCCCGGTGTGGAATTCGATCCCGAGGCCTTCGGTCGCTTCCTGGCGGAGCAGCAGGACCTGGGTACCAAGTGGGCGCCGCGGTTCGTGCGCGTGGTGCAGGACATCCCGGTCACCGCGACCCGCAAGATCGACAAGAAGGATCTCCGGCGCCAGTCGTGGACGGTGGAGGACGCCGTGTACCTGGGTGACACGAAGGCGCACCAGTACCGCCTGATGGACGACGACGACAAGGCCTCGCTCCTGGCCGAGTACGACCGCTACGGCCGCACCCCGGCCTGACCTGCCGCCGGGCTCGCCCGAGGTGGGCGGGCTCGCCCGGCGTGGCAGGTGCCTGCTGCACGCCTAGGAGTTGGCGATCGCCAGGATGATCCAGACCGGCAACCACAGCCCTGCGGTCAGCAGCGTCAGTACCAGGTGCAATACGTGGTTGACGCGGCGTCCGTTGTGCACGACCACCGTCTGCTGGAAGGGCTGCGGCGGGTACATGTACTGATAGGGGTGCTGCAGATACGGGCCGGGGTTCTGGAGATGCGGTCCGGTTCCGAACTGGTACGGGGCCGCCAGGTGCTGGGGGACGAACTGGTGGGGTGGGGGGTACGCGGGAGCCGGCGGGTTCCCGTACGGCAGACCCCCCTCGTGTGCGAGTGGCGCGCGCCCCGTCTGTGGGCCGGGGGCGTGCCGGTGCGGGGCCGCGCCGGGAGAAGGAGCTGGCGGGAACCCGCGGGTCTCGGCGGACGGGGTGTCGAAGGCCCGGGTGTCGAACGCCTCGGTCTGCCCGGCCGGGTAGGCGAGCTCGTGAGCGCCGGGTTCGTGAGCGCCGGGTTCGTGCGCAGGTGAACGGTACTGCTCGTGCATGACACCCCTCCTCGGCGGATCCTGTTCCAATATACGTCGGACGTCCGACACGCCGAGGAATCGTGATGCCCGCGATCGTGGTCAGAAATCCTGGTCGGATCCGGAGTCGCTGTACCCCCGCCTGCGCAGGTGAATCCGCCGGCTGAGCCGGATCGCCGGTCGGATCAGCATCTGCACGCTGCCCACGACGAACAGCGCCGTCGCGACGGTGGTCGTGGATTCGGAGAAGAACAGAATGCTGCCCACGACGAACCAGATGCCGATCAGCACGTCGTTGGCGATGCTCAGCGTCTCGTAGCGGTCCCGGATCACCAGGACGTCGGGGCCGAGGGGGATCCGGGCTGCGTGCGGTTCCGACATGGTGCCGACCCTAGTTGGTCCCCCTCGGCCGCCCCGGAGGCGGAAAAGAAGTCCGGGGTCAGTCCACGTTCGGTGCCCACTGGACGCCGTTGATGTGGCCCCCGCCGTCGACGAACAGCGTGTTGCCGGTCAGGTAGCGGCTCGCGTCGCTCGCGAGGAACGCGGCCACGGCCCCGATGTCCTCCATCGGGTCGCCCACCCGGCCCATCGGATTGGCTGCCGCGAGGCCCGCCGCCATCTCGGGGTTCGCCTCGGCGACCCGTCGGTACGCCTCGCTCTGGGCGCCGGGGCAGATGACGTTGCAGCAGATCTGCCGCGGCGCCCACTCGCGTGCCGCGGTCCGGGTGAGGGTGCGCAGTGCCTCCTTGGCCGCGTTGTACTGCACCGAGTACATGTGCGCGTTGACACCATTGAGCGAGCACAGGTTGATGACGCGTCCGGTGCCGTGCTTCTCCAGCTCCGGCAGCGCCGCCTGCATGGCCCAGAACGCGGCCATCACGGCCATGTCGAAACCGCCGCGCAGCTTCTCGTCGGTCATGTTCTCCAGCCGCGCGAAGCCGGTGCCCTTCCACGCGTTGTTGACCAGGATGTCCAGTCGGCCGAAACGGTCCGATGCCGCGGCGACCATCGCCAGGACCTGCTCCTTGTCGGTGACATCGGTTCGGATGAACTCCGCCTCGACCCCCCACTGGTCCCGCACCCAGGCCGCGGTGTCTGCGCCCGCGGTCTCGTCGATCTCCGCCACGATCACCGAGGCGCCCTCACGGGCCAGTGCCCCCGCGATCCCACGACCGATGCCCATCCCGGCGCCGGTCACCACTGCCACACGGCCGTCAAGCGTTCCCATTCCCACCTCTAAGTCAGTGCTTTACGAATAGTTGCTGAAACAAGTTCTACCCGGAGTGGTGATGGCGCACACGAGATCGGGCGGGTGCGGGTCGTCTCTCGTCCGAGAGATCAGGGGCTCCCGGCGTCGGAGCCACGCGTGACGACCCGGGCCAGGAGGTCGGCCAGGCGTTCGTCGATCCCGGTGCGCTCGGACTCGGGGATGTCGAGCGCGTCGAGCAGTGCGCCGCGCAGTACGGGCCATGCGTAGACGGCCGTGAACACCAACAGCAGTTCGACGTCGCCCGCCGGCGGGGGGTCGTTCATTCGCCGCAGCTCCGCGGCCGGGCGCTGGGAAGGGTCGACCATCGGCGGAAAGGCGGCGTCGCGATCGAGTGCCAGCCAGGCCAGCAGGCGGCTGATCTCGGGATGCGACGAAGCGCCGAGCAGCATGCCGCGGACGGCTTCGCCGGCGTCGTCTGTGTTCTCCAGGCGCGCGGCGCCGAACCGGACGGCATCCTGCATGACCGCGGTGATCAGCGCCTCTTTCCGGCCGATGTGGCGGTGGATCAGCCCGAGGTTCACTCCGGCGGCGTCGGCGATGTCGCGGAGCGGTACCTGCGGACCGCGCTCGGAGAACAGTCGGCGGGCCTCGCGCAGGACGGCCGATCGGATCTCGTCGCGGCCGGTCGGGCGGGCCGCGGCCTCGGGCGCGGGCGCCTGCTCGGGAGTCGGCCTCTCGCGTTCCATTCCCAAACTGTACACAATTGACTACAGTCGCAGTGGTGGACGTAGAACACGTGCCAGTTCCCCTGCGAAAGGCCTCTGCTGATGACCTCCCGTGACCGCCGCGACGACATCGACGCGATCAAGTCGCTCAAGTACCGCTACCTGCGCTGCGTGGACCTGCGTCTGTGGGACGAGCTCGCCGGGACCCTCGCGCCGGAGGTGACCGCCTCCTACGGCAAGCGCCTGTCCTACACCGGCCGTGACCAGGTGGTCGAGGGGCTCAAGGGACAGATGACGGACGGTGTGATCACCGAGCACCAGGCCCACCACCCCGAGATCGAGGTCGACGGCGACACCGCGACCGGCCGCTGGTACCTGCAGGACCGGGTGATCGTGCCGGCCTTCGACACCTACATCTTCGGCGGCGCCTTCTATGACGACGCGTACGCGTTCGTCGACGGTCGTTGGATGATCACGAAGACCGGCTACAAGCGCACCTACGAGGCCATGATCAACCTCAAGGACGTGCCGAGTTTCCAGCTCAACGACAACCATCTCGCCCCCGCCGACGGGCAGTGACGGCCCGCCCGGCAGCGGAGTCGCGGACGCGGTGTGATCACCGGATCGATGGTGCGCGGTGGAGTTGATCCTCATCGCCGTGCTGTGCGTGGCCGTCGCCTCGGTCATCGGCGGGGCGACGGGCTTCGGCACGTCGCTCATGGCCACACCGTTCATGCTCCTGGCCGGGGTAGGGCTCACGGAGACCGTGGTGGTCAACCTCGTGGTGGCCCTGGTGACCCGCGTGGGCGTGACCTATCAGTTGCGCGAGCACATCGACTGGCGTCGCGTCGCACTGCTCGGCGGCGCCAGCCTGCCGGGGGCGTGGCTGGGCGTGGAGACCGTGAGCATGCTGCCCGAGCAGCACCTCAAACCCGCCGCCGGTGTGATCACCATCGTGTGTGGCCTGGCCATGGCGCTGCCCACCTCGACAGGCGCCAGGCCGCCGGCGGCGTGGCTCACCGCGGTCACCGGCGCCATCGGCGGCTACTTCTCCACCACCACCTCGCTCAACGGTCCACCCGTCGTGCTGCTGCTCGGCCGGGCCAAACTGCCACCGCTGAGTTTCATCGCCGACCTCGCCGGCTACTTCGTCATCACCAGCATCGTCTCCCTGTCGCTGCTGTGGGCGGGCACGGACGTCGATGTCCCGGCGATCCTGCCGATGCTCGCCGCCTGCGTCGTGGCCGGGCTGGTCTTCAACCAGATCGGCATCGCCATCGCACAACGTCTGCCCACCCATATTTTCCGCTCGGCCGTGATCGCCCTCGTGGTACTCGCCGGGATCATCACCATCGTCACCTCATGAACAACCACCACCACGGAGGAACAATGTCAGCTCAGCTCCCCAGCGATCTCGCGGGCGCCGACCGCGCCAACCGACTGGCCGGCAAGGTCGCGGTCGTCACCGGCGGCGGACAGGGCGTGGGCCGGGGCATCTCGCTCGGGCTCGCCGAATCCGGCGCCGCGATCCTGCTCGTCGGACGTACCCGGGAAAAGCTCGACGCGGTCGCGGACGAGATCCGGGCCGCCGGAGGCACCGCTGAGTGCCTGGCCGTGAACATCACGCACGAGGGCTCGCCGAACGCGATCATCGAGTCCGCCATCGAGTACTTCGGTGGCTTCGACATTCTGGTCAACAACGCGAACATGGCCCGCCCGATGCCCTTGTCCGACTACCCCGACGACGGCTTCCGCAAGGCGTTCGACGCCGGGCCGGGTATCGCACTGACGCTGATGAAGTTGGCGCGTCCGATCATGAAGCAGCGGGGCGGTGGGGTGATACTCAACTTGGTCACGTCGGCTGCCGTGCGGTGGGACCCCAGCAACTACGGTGTCTATGGTGCCGTCAAGGAGGCCATGCGCGCCCTGACCCGCGCCGCCGCCTACGAATGGGCCGCCGACGGCATCCGCGCCCTCAACATCGCCCCGCACGCCCACAGTCCCGGGCTCGACTGGTGGATGGAGAACAACCCGGAGGAGGCCGCCGAGTTCATCGCCGCGATCCCTGCCGGCCGGGTGGGCGACCCCCTCGACGACATCGGCCGGCCCGTGGCCTGGCTCTGCTCGGCGGAGGCCTCGTACCTGTCCGGTGCGACCATCCCGCTCGACGGTGGTCAGTCCCGCTGGGGCTGACCGGGTCGCAGTCGTTGTCGTCGTCGTAGTACACCACCCCACCCCAAGGAGTCCCTCGCCATGACCACCGACATCCGCGACGCCGTGGCGCTCGCCGCCGACATCCGCGCCGGCGACCTCGACCCCGCCGACGTGCTGGAACAGGCCATCGGCCGTATCGAGGCCCACGACCCGGCGCTCAACGCGATGGTCGCCACCCGCTTCGACGAGGCTCGCGCCGAGGTCGCCGCGGGCCTGCCCGACGGACCGATGCGCGGCGTGCCGATCGTCATCAAGTCCCTCGGCACCGACGTCGCCGGGCTGCCCGCCGCCGACGGTTCGCGCTTGTTCGCCGACGTCGTGGCCAGCGTGGACAGCACCATCGTCCAGCGCTACAAGGCCGCCGGGATGATGGTCCTGGGCACCACCAACGTGCCCGAGATGGGCAAGACCACCACCACCGAATCACTGCTGCACGGGCCGTGCCGCAACCCCTGGAACACCGGCTACTCCACCGGCGGTTCCAGTGGCGGGTCGGCGGCCGCGGTCGCCTCGGGAATGGTGCCCGTGGCGCACGCCACCGACGGCGGCGGCTCGATCCGCATCCCCGCCGCGATGTGCGGACTCGTCGGACTCAAGCCCAGCCGCGGCCGCGTCCCCACCTGGCCGCATCCCATCGGGCTCGCCGCCCCGGTGGCCTACCACCACGCGGTCACCACCAGCGTCCGGGACAGCGCCGCGTTGCTGGACGTCGTGGCCGGGCACGTGCCCGGCGACGCCTACGGGGCGCCCACGCCGGCGCGCCCGTTCGTCGAGGAGGTGGGTATCGATCCGGGTCGACTGCGCGTGGGCGTGTTGAGGGTCGCGCCCGGGCCGTTCCCCACCGATCCGGACTGCACCGCCGCCGTCGACCGCACCGCCGCGACACTGACCGGGCTGGGCCACGAGGTGCGCGAGGTGGAGTTGGGCCTGGACACCATCGAGGTGCTGTCCACCGTGGGCACAATCATGGGCGCCCAGCTGTTGGCGACCATCGAGGACCGTCTCGCGGAGCTGGGGAGGGAGCTCGACGACGACGACATCGAGCCCTGGACCCGGACAATCCTGGAGAACGCGAGGACCCATACGGCCCCCGGCGTGGCCCGGGCGTTGCAGACCGCGCAGCGGACCGGCTGGAAGGTGGCTGAACTGTTCGGGCCCGACGGAGTGGACGTGCTGCTGCTCCCGACGCTGCCGTCGACCACCCCGGAGCTGGGCTTTCTCGATGTGACCGATCCGGAGTCGATGTGGGCGCGTAGTTCGGCGTACTCGGTGTGCGCGAGCGCGTTCAACATCTCCGGTCAGCCGGCCGTCTCGTTGCCGGCCGGCACTGACGAGCGCGGTATGCCGGCCGGGGTGCAGTTGGTGGCCGACTACGCGCGCGAGGACCTGCTGTTTCGGCTGGCCGGGCAGCTCGAGGCCGCCGCGCCGTGGACGCGGGTCGCGCCGGGATACCAGGGCTGGTGAGCCGGCGGGGCTGGTGATGCGCGTCCGCTGACGGGGCGCATCCGCTCCCGCGCCTGCGCGAACGCGCCCGCCCGAGAACCGGTCGTGATTCTGCAGGCATCGACCGAGAATGAGCCTGCAGGATCGCGACCGGTTTTTACCAATCGCGACGGGATCTCACAGAATGCGACCGCGCTGATTCGCGACGGCGGGCCGGGCGGCGCACGCGGCGGATGGCGGTATCGGTGGGCGGGGAAGTCGAGGGGGCGTACGGTCGCGGCCAGACACCCCCCGACACGTCAGGATGTGATCGCAGGATGAGCACGTACCGGACCCACAACCCCTCGACCGGCCAGACCGCTGCGGAATACGACGGCCTGGCAGACCACGAGATCGACGCGGTGATCTCCCGCGTGGCCGACGGATTCGACGCGTGGCGCCGCAGGCCGTCGGCCGAGCGGGCGCGGATCCTCGCGGCCATCGGCGACGCGTTCGCGGACCGGGTCGATGAGCTGGCCGCCGCGATCTCCGAGGAGATGGGTAAGCCGACCGCGCAGGCCGCCGGTGAGGTGAAGCTGGCCGCGTCCATCTACCACTGGTACGCCGAGCACGGGCCCGCGCTGCTGGAGCCGGAGTCGCTGGACGTGAGCGGAGCCCGCGAGAACACCGTGACCGTCGAACCGGTGGGGCCACTGGTCGGCGTGATGCCCTGGAACTACCCCTACTATCAGGTCGCCAGGTTCGCCGCACCCAACCTCATGGCCGGCAACACCGTGATCCTCAAGCACGCCTCGATCTGTGCCAAGAGCTCCGCCCTCATCGAGCGCATCCAGCGCGAGGCGGGTCTGCCCGCGGACGCGTACGTCAACGTCTACGCCTCCTCCGATCAGGTGGCGGAGATGATCGCCGACCCGCGCGTCCACGGCGTCTCGCTCACCGGCAGCGAGGGGGCCGGCGCGGCGGTGGCCGAGGTGGCGGGCAAGAACCTCACCAAGAGCGTGCTCGAGCTGGGCGGCTCGGACCCGCTCGTCGTCTTGGACACCGACGACGTCGGCGAGCTGGTCGACACCGTCGGCCGCGCTCGGTTGTCCAACTCCGGACAGGCGTGCAACTCGCCCAAGCGCATGTTCGTCCCGGACGGCATCTACGAGGAGTTCGTCGCCGGCCTCACCGACCTCTACGGGCGTATCACCGTGGGGCCGGCCGACGACGAGGCCACCGAGATGGGGCCGCTCTCGAGCGAGGAGGCCCGCGACGGCGTAGTGGAGCAGGTGCGAACCGCGGTCGAACAGGGTGCCAAGCTCCGGATCGGCGGCGACCCGATCGACCGTCCCGGTGCGTACATGGAGCCCACCGTGCTCACCGACCTCACCGACGAGATGGACGTCTACCACGACGAGGTGTTCGGGCCCGTCGCCATGATCTACCGCTACACCGACCTCGACGAGGCGCTGCGGGTCGCCAACGACACCCGGTTCGGTCTCTCCGGATCCGTGTGGGGGACCGACCCCGACGAGGCGGCACGGGTGGCCGACCGGATCGACGCGGGAATGGTCTACGTCAACGAGCACGGCACCACCCGCGCCGGACTTCCCTTCGGCGGTGTCAAGGCCTCCGGCTACGGCCGGGAGCTCGGCCGGTGGGGCATGGGCGAGTTCGTCAACACCAGGCTGCGGCGCGTGCACTGACAGCCGCCGGGATACAGCACAGCCCCGGAACCCTCGCGGGATCCGGGGCCGTGTCGGCTTCAGGAGCCGGTCACTCCTGGACGTACGCGCCGTCGAAGAGCATGGTCGAGTACAGGGACGGTGAGACGCCCCGAACCGTGTCGCCCACCACGACGTACTCCTCGGAGTTAGCGAGCACCGCGAGCGGCACCACCCGGTTGTAGACCTCCTGGAGGTGGTTCAGCGCCTCCTTCTGGGTGTCCAGATCCGGAGCAGCCTTGAACGCGGTGACGGCGGCGGTCAGCTCCGGATCGTCGATTCCGGTGAGGTTCGTCGATCCACCCGGCGCGAACGCGCTGTAGAAGGTGCTGGCGAGATCGGCATCAGAGGTCGCGAGCCCGCCCACCACTGCCTCGAAATCGTTCGTGAACTGGCGCGCCACGACCTGGGTGACGGGCGCGTTCTCCAGGCTCACGTTGAACCCCGCGGCGTCCAGCAGCGCCTTGAGAGCCACGCCGGTCTCCATGTTCTCCGGGCTGTCGGCGATCAGCAGGGTCACCTCTCCGTTCCAGTCGGGACGCTCTGCCTTGACCTCGTCGACGAGGGCCTTGGCTGCCTCCAGGTCGTATGCCGGCCCCTGTTGACCGTCGTAGAAGCGCGAGGACTCCGCGATGAGTGCGTCGGTCGGCTGACCGAGACCGCCGGTGAGGCGTTGGTCGATCAGGTCGCGGTCGAGCGCGTGGGCGAAGGCCCGGCGCGCCCGCTCGTCGGTGAACACACCGTCGTAACCGGCCGCCCCGGTGTTCAGGTTGACGACCGAGCCGGAGCTCGTGATGGTCTCGAAACCGCGGTCACCGGCGTCCTGGGCCTCGGTCACGGTCTTGGCACCTCGCAGGAACCCGACCTGGACCTCGCCGGTCTGGAACGCCTCGTACGTGCCCTGTGAGCCCGGGATGCGGATGAACTTCAGAGTCGGGCAGACCGGGCCGCCGTAGTAGTCCGGGTTGGGCTCCAGCACCACTTCCTGGTCGGGGGTATAGCTGGCGACGGTGAATGCTCCCGCACCAATCGGGTTGCGTGCCCAGTCCTGCGGATCCGTGGCCTCAAAAGCCTTCTGGGGGATGATCTCGCCACCGGTTCCGGCGAGCAGGATCGGGAAGCCGGCCCACGGCTCGGTGAGGGTGAACTCGACGGTCAGCGGATCCACCACCACGGTCTCTTCGACCTGCAGGGCATCGGACATCACCGTCGAACGGATGGCGGGATCCTGGTGCAGGCCGATCGTGTAGGCGACGTCCTCGGCGGTCAAGGGATCGCCGTTGGAGAAGTTCACGCCCTCGCGCAGCTTGAGGGTCCAGACCGTGTTGTCGTCGTTGGACTCCAGCGACTCGGCGAGCTTGGGCTGGAACTCCTCGGCCTCCGGGTTCCAGCGCATGAGTCGGTCGTAGACCGCGGCGGATTCGGAACCGCCGCGCACGCCATGCTGACCCTGGCCGGGGGCGAAGGACGGCAGCATCGCGTACTCACCCATGGTGATGGTCCCGCCGACGTGGTCGGCGGTGCATCGCTCGGACTGGTCGGGCGCGGTGGCGCCCGAGGCCGAATTGTCGGAATCAGGTCCGCCCCCGCCGCATGCGGTCAGGGCGATCGTCGCGGTGGCGAGGACGGACAGAGCGCGGATAGCGCGGGTCATGAATTCTCCTGTGGTGGGGTGAAGGCATATGAGCGGGCCCCGGGTAGTCCCGCCGGTGGGCGGATGACCCGGGGCCCGGTTGTGCGGTGGTGCTGGTGATACGCGGCCCGCTCAGGGGCCGAAGGGGATCACTCCTCGACGTAGGCGCCGTCGAAGAGCATGACCGAGGAGAGCGTGGGCACGACGCCCTTGACCGACTCGTCGATGATCACGTACTGCTCCGCGTTCGCCATCACGGCGAAGGGCTGGACCCGGTTGTAGACCTCCTGGACCCGGTTGAGGGCCTCCTTCTGCGAGTCCACGTCAGCGGCGGCCTTGAACGCGGTGAGCGCCTCGGTCAGCTCCGGATCGTCGATCCCGGTGAGGTTGGTCGCCCCGCCGGGGGTCATCGCGGCGGCGAAGGTCGAGGCGAGGTCCGCGTCGGACGGCGCCAGGCCGCCGATCACGATCTCGTAGTCACCGGTGAACTGGCGCGCGGTGACCTGGGAGACCGGGGCGTTGACAATGCTGACGTTGAATCCGGCGGCGTCGAGCATCGCCTTGGCGACGACGCCCGCCTCGACGTTCTCCGGGCCGTCGGAGATGAGCAGCTCGAGCGAGCCGTCCCAGTCGAGATTCTCGGCCTTGACCTCGTCCACCAGACGCTTCGCCTCCTCCGCGTCGTACTTCGGGCCCTCCTGGTTGTCGTAGAGGCGCGAGGACTCGGCCACGAGTGCGGAGGTCGGCTGGCCCGTGCCACCGGCGAGACGCTGGTCCCACAGGTCGCGGTCCATGGCGTGACCCACGGCCCGGCGCGCACGCTCGTCGGTGAGGACACCGTCGTAGCCGGCGTTGCCGGAGTTCATGTTGATCACGGAACCGGAGCTGATGATCTCCTCGAAGCCCTGGAACTCGGAGTCCTGGGCCTCGGTGACGAACTTGGCGCCGCGTAGGACGCCGACCTGCAGCTCACCGGTCTGGAAGGCATCGATGGTTCCCTGGGAACCGGGGATGCGGATGAACTCCAGGGTCGGGCAGACCGGGCCGCCGTAGTAGTCCGGGTTCGGCTGGAGGACGACGTTCTGATCAGGGGTGTAGGAGTCCATGACGAACGCGCCGGCGCCGATCGGGTTGCGGGCCCACTCCTCCGGGGTCGACGCCTCGAACGCCGCCTGGGGGATGACCTCGCCGGCGGCACCGGACAGTAGTACGGGGAAACCGGCCCACGGCTCGGCGAGGGTGAACTCGACAGTCTGCTCGTCGACCGCGACGGCCTCCTCGACCTGCATGGCGTCGGTCATGACGACGGAGCGGGTGGCCGGGTCCTGGTGCAGGCCGATGGTGAACGCGACGTCCTCGGCGGTGACGGGATCGCCGTTGGAGAAGTTCACGCCCTCGCGCAGCTTCAGGGTCCAGACCGTGTTGTCGTCGTTGGACTCCAGCGACTCGGCGAGCTTGGGCTCGAACTCCTCGGCCTCCGGGTTCCAGATCATGAGCCGGTCGTAGATGGCGGCGGACTCGGCGCCGCCGCGGATCCCGTACTGGCCCTGACCGGGCATGAACGTGGGCAGCATGACGTACTCACCCATGGTGATGGTGCCGCCGACCTGGTCCTCGGTGCACCGGCCGGACTCGGTCGGGGTGAGTCCGCCGCCGCCCGAGGCGCTCGAGGAATCGTCAGGCCCCCCTCCGCAGGCGGTCAGGGTCAGCGTCGCCGCGGCCAGCACGGCGAAGGCGCCGGTAGTGCGCTTCATTCAGTTCTCCTCGAGAGGGTGGTGACACGCGACCTTGTGGCCGGGTGCGATGTCGATCAGTTGTGGGCGTTCGGTCGCGCAGATCTCGGTGGCCCGGGGGCACCGGGTCCGGAATCGGCAGCCGGACGGGGGATTGAGCGGGGACGGCAGCTCGGAGCTCGTGGCCGCGATGGGCGCCTCGCCCAGGGAGTCGGCGAGGGTGCCGCCGAGCGTGGGGGCGGACGAGATGAGCAGCATCGTGTACGGGTGTGCAGGGGCGCCGTAGAGCGCCTCCGTGTCGGCGACCTCGCACACCTGGCCGAGATACATCACCGCCACCTGGTCGGCGATGTTGTGCACCACCGACAGGTCGTGGGAGATGAACACCATCGTCAGCCGGTAGCGCTCCTTCATGTCCTCGAGCAGGTTCAGGATCTGCGCCTGCACGGACACGTCGAGCGCGGAGACCGGCTCGTCGCACACCAAGACCTCGGGCTCGAGCACCAGGGCGCGGGCCAGGGCGATTCGCTGGCACTGTCCGCCCGAGAACTCCGAGGGACGGCGGTCGCCGGCGTGGGCGGGGTCCAGCCCGACGGCCTCCAGTGCCGCGTCGACCCGCTGACGGATCTCGGCGCGTCCGCTGCCCACGCCCTGGATCTCCAGCCCCTCGGCCACGATGTCCCGGACCGTGCGCCGTGGGTTGAGCGAGGAGATGGGGTCCTGGAACACCATCTGGATCATCTTCCGGGCGTGCTTGAGCGCGGCGCCCGAGAGACCGCACAGGTCGGTCTCGTCCACGATCACACGGCCCGAGGTGGGACGGGGCAGTTGGAGCATCGCGCGTCCGAGGCTGGACTTACCGCAGCCCGACTCGCCCACCAGGGCGAGTGTCGAGCCGCGGGGGACGTCGAGGGAGACGTCCGAGACGGCGTGGACCGTGCCCTTGCGGGTGTGGTACTCGACGGTCACGGCGTCGACGACGAGCTTGGCGTCCGCGGCCCGGCCGGCACCGGCCGGGGTCGACTCGTCCGCGACGCTCGAGGGGATGCCGGTCATGATGCCTCGCTACTCATGTTCGCCCGGGCAGGGATGGTGGGGTGGAAGCAGGCGACCCTGTGCGTTTCGGAGCCGGAGGCTCCCGTGGCCCTCAGGTCCTCGAGCGGGGGATCGACCTGCAGGCAGTCGTCCTGTGCCCGGGTGCACCGCGGGGCGTACCGACATCCGGTCGGCATGTCCCGGAGGTTCGGGGGCCGGCCCTCGATGACCGTCAGCCGCGTGTGCGGCGGCAGGTCGGGGCGCGGAATGGAGCTGAGCAGTGCCCCGGTGTACGGGTGTGCGGGCTCGTCCAGGAGGGCGCGGGTATCGCCTACCTCGAGGAAATGGCCGGCGTACATCACGCCGATCCTGTCAGTGTGCTGGGAGACCACCGCCAGGTCGTGGCTGACCAGGATCATCGCCATGTCCCCGTCGGACTGGAGGGCGTGCAGCAGGTCGAGGATCTCGTGCTGCACGGTCACGTCCAGGGCGGTCGTGGGCTCGTCGGCGATGAGCAGTTTGGGGGAGCAGGACAGCGCGATCGCGATACCGACGCGCTGACGCATTCCGCCCGAGAGCTGGTGCGGGTACTCGTTCATGCGTACACGGGGGGAGGGGATGCGCACCCGCTCGAGCAGTTCGACGGCGCGGTCGGTCGCCTCCCGCCGGCTCAGCCCCAGATGGTGGCGCAGCGGGTCGGTGATCTGCCGGCCGATCGTCCGGATCGGGTTAAGCGAGGTCAGCGGGTCCTGGAAGACCATGGCGATCTCCCGACCCCAGAACTTCTGCGACTCGCGCTGGGTGAGGGACAGGACGTCGCGCCCGTCGAACCGCACCGTCGACGCGGGATCGATCCGCGCGGTGGTCGGGGCGATGCCCATGATCGACCGGACCAGCATCGACTTGCCGGAGCCGGACTCGCCGACGATGCCGATGGTCTCACCGCGGCGCAGTGAGATGTCGACTCCGTCGACCGGGGTGATTCGTCCCCCGGGGGTGTCGATGTGGGTGCGTAGGTCGCGGACCTCCAACAACAGGTCTGCGCCGCCGGCCGGGGTGTCCGGCCGGCGCGATGAAGCTGCGGGGATGACTGCCTCCTCAGGATCGTGGTCCGGTCTAAGTCATCTACTTAATCCGTCTTGCTGTGATGAGTATCACGGCTTAGTGTGTCCACGTCAAGAAAATTAAGCGACCGCCTCATGCGGTGTCTCAAATGGAGGGTCCCCCCACGTGCTCAGGTTCATTGGCGAACGCGCTCTGCACGCGGCCGTCGTCGTCATACTCGCCGCGATCGGCGCGTTCTTCCTGATGGAGGCGGTGCCGGGAGACTCGGCGGCGTCTGCCGTCGGTCCCGGCGCGACCGAAGAGCAGTACCAGCTGGCGCGAGAAGAACTCGGTCTCGACGATCCGGTCTCCACCCGCTTCGGCAACTGGGCTGGCGACATCGTGCAAGGCGATCTCGGCAACTCGCTCATCCCGCCCAACCAGTCCGTGGGAGAGATGATCGGCAACGCGCTGCCCGTCACGATGCAGCTCGCATTCACCGCGATCATCCTGTCGCTGGCGATCGCCGTGCCGGTTGCGGTCTGGTCCGCCTACCGGCGTGGCGGGGTCTTCGACCAGGTCGCCTCGATCGTCGCGTTCGCGTTCATCTCGGTGCCGAGCTTCGTGGCCGGCCTGCTGCTCATCTACCTGTTCGTGTTCAACCACTCGCTGGCTCAGCAGGTCATCCTCGGGGCCGCGGTGGTCATCGGACTGGCCGTCGCGCTGTCGCCGATCGGTAAGCGAGGTGGCCGCGGCGCGCCCGGTGTGATGTGGGGACGCGCCCTCATCGGTGGACTCGTGGTGGGCGGCGTGCTCGCGCTCATCGCGCTGCTGCTGCCGGAGTTCCCCCGCCAGGGGTTCGTGCCCATCGCCGAGGGGCTCGGGGACAATCTCCGCAGTATCGCCCTGCCGGCACTGACTCTGGCACTCATGGAGGTCGCGATCTTCACCCGTGTCCTGCGCACGGACATGATCTCGACGCTGCAGCAGGACTTCGTGCTCTCCGCCCGGGCGAAGGGCATGCCCACCGGGCACGTCCTGGTCTCCGAAGCGCTGCGCCCGTCGACGGTGTCCATCGTCACGCTCGCGGGCATCAGCCTCGGTCGGCTCATCGGTGGCACCGTGGTGGTCGAGCGCCTGTTCAACCTCCCAGGAATGGGCAGCATGATCGTCGACGCGGTCCAGAACGACAACCTCCCGGTCGTTCTGGGCGGGGTGATCGTGATCGCCATCTTCTACGTCCTCGTCAACACCGCCGTGGACATCACCTACGCACTCATCGACCCGAGGATCCGCCGTGGCTGACATCTCTTCGACCCGCACCGATATGCCCGTGGACCCGGTCGCCCCCGTGACGCCCGGCAGGCGTCGCCGCTCACTGCCCCGGGTCTCCGGACTCGGCACCTGGCTCGCACTGGGCTGGACCGTCGTCATCGTCCTGGGCGCACTGATCGTTGACTTCCTGCCGATCGCCGAGGCTCGCGATCCCTCCCTGGCGCTGACGACCGCCTCGATGCTCCCGCCGGACCTCGGATCCGGGCACCCACTCGGAACGGACTCCCAGGGCCTGGACGTCCTGGGCGGACTGCTCTACGGCGCCCGCGTGTCGCTGGTGGTGGGCATCGGCGGCGTGGTGATCGGCGCCCTGATCGGCGGCGCCCTCGGCCTGGTCGCCGGCTACCGCGGCGGCTGGACCGACCGCGTGGTCTCGATCCTCACCGACACCCTTCTGGCATTCCCCTCCCTGGTTCTGCTCATCGCGATCGTCACCGTGCTCAACCCCACGCTGCCCAACGTCACCCTCGCGCTGGGGATCATGGTGGTGCCGTCCTTCGCGCGCCTCGTGCGGGCCAATGCCATGACCTACGCCAAGCGCGACTTCGTCACCGCCGCGAGGTCCCTCGGTGCGGGCGAGATCCGGATCATGTTGCGGGAGGTCGCGCCGAACATCTTCCCGGCGATCTTCTCCTACAGCTTCATGCTGGTGGCGGTGCTCATCGTCGCCGAGGCGTCGCTGAGCTACCTCGGGCTGAGTATCCCGAGGCCGGAGCCGACCTGGGGCAACATGATCAGCGCGGGCCAGGCGGACTTCCAGCGGTACCCCTACCTCGTGGGTGTCCCGGCCGTCGTCCTGTTTCTCACCGTGCTGAGCTTCAACCAGCTGGGTGAGGCCGCGGGACGGAAGTGGAGTCCCGGTGCAGCCAAGATCTGACGTCGTCGCCGGTGACATGCCGGACGGGGTGGAGCCCGGCGTCCAGGCCGAGAACAGAGACGCCAAGGCGGCCATGATCGAGGTCGCCGAGAAGCTCATCGGCGAGCGGGGACTGGACAACGTCTCGATGCGCGATGTCGCGGCGATGGCGGGGCACCGGAACAATTCCGCCGTCCAGTACCACTTCGGTAGCCGGGACGGGTTGATCACCCAGATCCTGCGCCGGCGGCTCGTGGCCCTGGACGTCGAGCGCAAGCGTCGGCTGGCCGAGGTCGACGAGCAGGGGCTGGGAACCGATCTGACCTCGCTCGTGCACGTGTTGTTCGGCCCGATGGTCGACCTGCTGCGTGCGCAGCCGGAGGCCACCCACTACGCGCGATTCCTCCAGCGGGTCGGGCCCGTCATGGGTCCGGCTGTGCCGGAGGTGAATCTGCGCACCACGACCGACGACGTTGTGGTGCGGCTGATCGACGTGCTGTCTCACCTGCCCCGGCGCACGGCCTTCGAACGCATCGACCTGGCCACGCAGATGTTCACCGGGTCACTGGCGGTGTACGAGGATCGTCGGGACGCGAACAACACGGTGGTCAACTCGGATTTCGACAGCGTGTTGGCGCACCTCTACGACATGGTGGAGGCCGCACTTCGCGCCGGGGTAGGTATTGGCGCGCAGAAGTCAGAGGTCGCGGACGCACCGGAACCCGAGGTTGGCGGAGGCTGAGTCGGCGGTGTTGGACGATCTCGCCGCGACCCGGTAGCGGTAGCAGTAGGAGTCGTGGCAGAGGTACGACCCGCCCCGCATGACCCGCCAGTCACCGACGCCCGGCGCGCGGCCGGGGGCCAGTTCCGAGAGCTCCTCAGGACCGGGTCCGAGGGGGTTGTCGACCCCGGACACGGCGTACCAGCCGGGGTCGAACGTGTCCGCGCACCACTCCCAGACGTTGCCGACCATCTGGTGCAGACCGTAGGCGTTCGGTCGGAACGCCCGGACCGGCGCGGTCGTCAGATACCCGTCGTCCAGGGAGTTGTGCGCGGGGAACCGGCCCTGCCACACGTTCAGGTTCCATCGCCCCCGTGGCGTGAGCTCGTCACCCCAGGGGAACCGGGCGGCCGGCAGCCCGCCCCTCGCCGCGTACTCCCACTCGGCCTCGGTCGGGAGCCGGGCTCCCGCCCACTGACAGTAGGCCGACGCGTCATTCCACGAGACGTGCACCACCGGGTGGTTCTGTAGGTCTGTGATGGAACTCCGCGGCCCGCCCGGGTGCCGCCAGTCCGCACCCCGCACCGCCACCCACCACGGCGTGGTGTCGAGCTGGTGCAGCACGTCGGCGGGGGCGGCGTCCACGGCGAGGTGGAACACCGCCGACACACCGACCTGCTCGGACTCGGTCACGTAACCGGTGTCCTTGCAGAACGTCGCGAACTGCGCGTTGGTCACCGCTGTCTCGTCCATCCGGAACGATCGCAACCGCACCTCGTGCAACGGCAACTCGCCGTCGTCGGGGTAGCCCTCGTCGTGGTGGTCGCCCATCAGGAACGATCCCGCGGGAATCACCTTCTGTCGACGCGGTCGCCCGGCGCCCGCTCCCGGAACCATGGCGCCGGGCCCCGGCGCCGCCCCGGAATCCGGGCTCTTCTCAGGTCGCGTTCGCGCGTCATCCGGACCGAGCGGGCCGGACGGGGCGCAGCACGAGCTCGTCGTCGTCATACTTCTTCTCTCTCCGTCGTGGACTCCGCACCGGATCCTGTCACGACGCGCGCCACCAGGTCCGCCATCCGCGCGTCCACGTCCGCGCGCGCGTCCTGCGTGAACCCCAGCACGTCCAGGATCTGCTCGCGCAGTACCGGCCACGCGTAGACGGTGGTCAGGGCCAGTGCCAGGTGGAGGGTGTCGACCGGCGGGGGATCGGTCATGCGCGCCACCGCCTGCGCCGGGCGGGTCGAGGCGTCCAGGACCGGGCGGCCCACCGCGCCCGGGTCGAGAGAGAGCCACACCAGCAGGCGGCTGAAGTCGGGATTGTCGGTGGCGCCCAGCAGCATGGACCGGATGGCCGCCCCGGCGTCGTCGTAACCGTCCAGTCGCGCGGACCCGTGCCGGAGCCCCTGGTCGAGGACCGCCGCGAGCAGGTCGTCCTTGTTTCCGACGTGTCGGTGGATCAGGCCGAGGTTGACCTCGGCGGCGTCGGCGACCTCCCGCAGTGGTGCGCGGGGGCCCCGGGCGGCGAAGATCCTGCGAGCGGTCCCCAGTACGGCGCGTCGCACGGCTTCGCGCCCGGTGGGTCGGTGCGATTTCGGGCTATCCATGGACAGGACTGTAGACGAATGTCTACAGTCTGTGTCATACCCCCTCGCCACACCCTGCGCGAGTCCCGGAAAGGACACACCGTCTTGCAGATCACCATCGGTGAGCACCAGATAGAGTTCGGCCCCAAACGGCTGCGGCTGAGCGCCGACGACGCCGTCCCGGCTCCCTACCAGCACGTGGGGGTCCGGCCGGTCACCCCGTACATCGGGGCCGAGATCTCCGGTGTGGACCTGGCCGACCCCACATCGGCGCAGATCGATGAGCTCAAGCGCGCGCTGCTCGAGCGCAAGGTTCTGTTCTTCCGCGACCAGCAGCACGTGACCGCCCGCCAGCACCGCGACTTCGCCGCGAACTGGGGCGAGCTCGAGGTCCACCCACTGCTCGACCAGGGCGAGCTCCCCGAGGTCGTCCGGTTCGACCGCGGCCAGGACAACCCCGGCATGGAGAACATCTGGCACGTCGACGTCTCGTGGCAGCAGCGCCCGCCGCTCGGGTCGGTCCTGCGTGCCATCGACGTCCCCGAGGCCGGCGGCGACACCCTGTGGTCCGACATGGGCAACGCCTACGACGCCCTGCCCTCTGACATCAAGGAGCGCATCGACGGTCTCACCGCCACCCATGACTTCACGCCGTCGTTCGGGCTCGGCATGACGCCAGAGAAGCTGGCCGCGATGCAGGAGGCCTACCCGCCGCAGCATCACCCCGTGGTGCGCACCCACCCCGAGACCGGGCGCAAGCTGTTGTTCGTCAACAGTCTGTTCACCACGCGGATCGACGGCGTGGATCCCGAGGAGGGCGCGCACCTGTTGCGGCGCCTGATCGACCAGGTCAAGATGCCCGACTTCCAGGTCCGGCTGCACTGGGCGCCCGGCACCGTCGCGTTCTGGGACAACCGCGCCACCCAGCACTACGCGTGTAGTGACTATTTTCCGAACCGCCGCGTCATGGAGCGGGTCGCGATCGAAGGGGACGTGCCGGCATGAGTGATCTCGACCGGCATGTCCTCCCGGCCCGCCGCCTCGCCGGCCGGATTCCCGCCGAGATGGACCGCCGCCACCAGCAGGACGCGTTCCCCGGCGCGGAGCAGGTCCACGCCCCCGACGGCGCGCCCAACATCCTGTTGGTGATGCTCGATGACGTCGGCTTCGGCACCTCCTCGGCCTTCGGCGGCCCGTGCCGCACGTCCACGATCGAGCGGCTGGCCCGGGACGGCGCCGGCTACACGCGTTTCCACACCACGGCCCTGTGCTCGCCGACCCGCGCGGCCACCCTCACCGGCCGGAACCACCACAGCGTGGGCATGGGCGTGATCTCCGAGATGGCCACCCGTGCCCCCGGTTACACGGGGGTCCGGCCCGACTCGGCCGCCACCGTCGCCCGGGTCCTGCGCGGCAACGGCTACGCCACCGGCGCGTTCGGCAAGATGCACCAGACCCCGCCGTGGGAGACCACGGCCGCCGGGCCGTTCGACCGCTGGCCCACCGAGGAGGGGTTCGACACCTTCTACGGATTCCTCGGTGCCGAGGCCGACCACTTCGTGCCCGTCCTCTACGACGGACGTCGACAGGTCGATCCGCCGCGCACCCCGGAGGAGGGTTACCACCTCACCGAGGACCTGGTGGATCGCGCGATCCGGTGGACCGACGAGCTGGGATCCTTTGCCCCCGACCAGCCGTGGTTCTGCTACCTGCCGTTCGGCGCCGTCCACGCGCCGCTGCACGTGCCCGAGTCGTACCGGGACCGCTACTCCGGTGAGTTCGACGACGGCTGGGACGCGCTGCGCGAGCGCACACTGGCCCAGCAGAAGGAACTCGGCGTGGTGCCGGAGGACACCGAGCTGGGCCCGTGGGCGCCCGGCCTGCCGCACTGGGACGAGCTGGACCACGACGAGCGCCGGGTGGCCGCCCGTCTCATGGAGCTGTACGCCGGGTTCCTCGAGTACACCGACGACCAGGTGGGGCGCATGATCGACCACCTCGAGGCCACCGGAGCGCTGGAGAACACCCTGGTCCTGTACATGGTGGGGGACAACGGCGCCTCCACCGAGGGCGGCCGTCTGGGCGCGTTCAACTATCTGGCCGGTCTCAACGGGATCCCGTCGACGACCGAGGAGCTCCTGGAGAACTGGGACTCGCTCGGCGGGCCGGAATCGTATCCGCACTTCCCCTCGTCGTGGGCGCTGGCGCTGAACACCCCGTACCAGTGGGCCAAGCAGGTCGCCTCGCATTACGGCGGCACCCGCAACGGGCTGGTCGCGCACTGGCCGGGACGGATCGCCGAGCCCGGGCGTCTGCGCCACCAGTGGCACCACTGCGTGGACATCACGCCCACCATCCTCGAGGCGGCCGGCCTGCCCATGCCGCACACCGTGGACGGGGTGGCGCAGAAGCCGCTGGAGGGCGTGGGCATGGCGTACACGTTCACCGCGCCCGACGCGCCTGACCGGCACACCACGCAGTATTTCGAGATCTTCGGCAACCGCGGGATCTATGACCACGGCTGGACCGCCGTCACCGCGCAGCGCGCGCCGTGGCTCATGGCCACCGGGGGCGTCGACCTGCCCCCATTGTCCGAGAGCAGGTGGGAGCTGTACGACACGAGCGTCGACTGGTCGCAGTCCCGCGACCTGGCTGCCGAGCATCCGGAGCTCCTCGAGCGGCTCAAGACCAAGTTCATCGCCGAGGCGGCCCGGTATGACGTGCTGCCGCTCGATGATTCCACGGTCGGTCGCCAGGCCGGCGCCGAGAACCGGCCGCCGCACCCCATGGCGGGCCGCTCGTCGATCACGCTATACCCGCACATGGACGGACTCAACGAGAAGGCCGCGCCGAAGCTGTTCAACCGGGGTTTCCTGCTGTCGGCGTCACTGGACGTGGCCCCCGAGACCGCTGAGGACGACCCGTGCGAGGGCGTGCTACTCAGTCTGGGCGGCCGCTTCGGCGGGATGGCGCTATACCTGCTCGAGGGCGTGCCGGTGTTCGAGTACAACTTCTTCGGTCGCGCACGCGGCAAGGCCGAGGGCACCGCGCCGTTGGCGCCGGGCGCGCACACGGTGGAGTTGGAATTCGCCTACGACGGCGGGATCGCCGCGGGCGCCGACCTGGTGCTGTTCGTCGACGGCGAGCAGGTGGGTGCCGGGCGCATCGCGGTGACCGCACCGGCGATGTTCAGCATGAACGAGACACTGGACGTCGGTCGCAGTCGCGGCAGTGCCGTGAGCCACGCCTACGACGGTGCGTTCCCGGTGCGTGGAGCGGTGCTGCACCACGTGCGCGTGGACCTGCAGAGCGGCACCGAGTTGCCGCGGGCGCGCAGGGAGCGGATCGAGTTGGCCACGCACTGACAGATCCGAACAGAGGGCGGCCCCGCCACGCGTGACAGCGTGGCGGGGCCGCCCTTGATGCGGTCGGTTCAGAACACCTCGAAGGCGTAACCGATCAGCCCTATCACCAGTAGTAGGACGACGACGACGACAACCACGATCCACACGTATGCACCCGTTTTGCCGGGCTGAGGAGTCGGGCTCTGCTCCATCGTCTCGGATTCGGACACGCGCTCGGTGCCGGTGTGCTCCGGGGTCTGCGGTTCGCCGGGCGCGCCGGCGGGGCCGGGCTTCCCGGTCTCCGGGTGCTCGTGGGGGCCGGAGTCTGACGGGCGGGCGTTGCTCATATCGCACCTCTCGATCGACTGGGTGCACACGCTAGGGGCCGATCGGCACACCTTCCACCGGACGACCGAGCACGACCGCGCCCGGGCCGACGCCGTCGTGGATACTGATGAGCAGTTCCGCGACCGACCACGCGGTGATCGCGGAGGTGCGGCCGCCGGAGTCGGGGTCGAGGGAGTTCTCGAAACTCATCTCGTAGCTGCCCATCGGGGATTCCCACTCCACGACGTGGCGGGTGCGGGTGACCCGGGGGTCCGCCAACACGATCACCTCGACGAGGTCGAGCCCGAGCGTCGCCAACGCGAGAGCGACGGACGCGTTTGACGTGCGCGGGTACTCCAGGGCCGCCTCGCGAGCGCTCCCGCGGAACACCTCGCGGTGCTCGGACAGCCCGCCCTCCACGCCCAGCGCCGCGGGGCTCTTGATGGTGTAGTGGCGCAGGCGGGCGTCGGCGGTGCCGGCCCGGGCGGCGGCCGCCAGTACATCCAGCCCGCCGACGGCGCCGGCGGGCACGAGCACCCGGCCCGCGCGAGCCGCGCCGGGCCCGGTCGAACCACCGATCAGGTCACGGGGATTCTCGTGTCGGGCGAAGACCCCGCACGAGCACACGATGATGTCCTTGCCGGCGGCCGTGACCTGCGGGATGTACTCCTCCGCAGCGGCGACCGTGGTGGCCTCCACCACCACGTCGGCCGCGGCGATCGCCCGGTCGAACTCGGCCTCCGTACTGTCCGACCGCAGCACGCTGACCAGCTGCGCGTCGGGAACCCGCCCGTCCGCGATCGCCTCGACCACGGCTCCGCCGATCGCGCCGGAACCGATCACGGCCACGTGCAGCGGTCGGCCGCTCGCGGGAGTGTGCTCCGATACTGAGGAGGAGAGGAGAGGCGTCATGGTGAGGCCACCGTACCCGCGACCCTCTGCATCTGCGCCGTTCCGTTGCCCCTCCGCGCTGGCGCCGCTGAGCGGTTGAAGACGCCCGCGCGGTACGTAGCGTGGTGTCCATGACGAACGCCGATCCGAACCGCGCCGTCGACCCCCGGGCCCGAGACCCTGGGCGCGCCCACTCCAGAGGGCCGGAACCCCGGGGACACGTCTCTACAGCGCGATCCGGACGACTGGGTCACCGGCGACGAGCCCATGACGCAGGCCCAGAAGAGCTACCTCGACACCCTCGCTCGTGAGGCGGGGGAGGAGTTACCCGCGACCCTCACCAAAGCCGAGGCGTCCGAGCACATCGACCGCCTGCAGAAGGGCAATCCGCACCGGGGCTGACGGGCCGGTAGTCCTGGTTGCGATGGGCTCAGTACAGGCGAACCGGGTCGCCCTCGGTGATCCGACCGGGCTCGATCACCCGGAGGTAGACGCCCAGATCCATGCCCGTGTTGCGGACCAGTGACTTCAGGATGTCCCGGTCGTGGGGCAGCTCGGCCTGCGGAAGGCCCACCATCACGCACCGCGCGATGGGCGTCGTGACCTCGCAGACCACGTCGCCGATGCGCAGCTGTCGGCCCACCCACTCGAACTCGGGGAAGCCCTCGGCGCCGGGCTCTCCGGCCACGATGACGTTCTTACGGAACCGTCGCGCGTCGATCAGCGAGTCCGGGACGGTGGCCTGCAGCGACCCCAACGCCGTGGTGGTGGCCAGCGAGAGCGGCATGGCGTCGAAGTAGGTGCCCCGCGGGGTGACGTAGTCGAACAGCTCGGCCAGCAGGTCCTCGGGAAGCGTGGAGAAATCCGGGAACGGGTCATCCGGACCCAGGTCCAGCTGAGCCCGTATGTCGGCCCTGGTGATCCGGCCGCGGCGGTAATGTTCGTGGTCGTCGGGTGAGCGGCGTGGCCACAGTGTGACGGTCCGGCCCGTCGCAGCGGACAGGGCGTCGTGGATCTCGTCGTCGTCGCTCCGGACCACGGTGCCATCAGGACACGTGATCTCGATTGCCGGCGTGGAATCGGCGGCGGGCTCCTCGAGATAGCGCGCGTGGAACTGCAGCAGCGAATTGATCCGCTTGGCCCCGCGGATCTCCGAGGCCTGCTCGTCGCGCACGGCCCAGCCCCGGTCTCCGGGGAAGCCCCACCGCTCGGTCACCTCCGTGGAGACGACGCGGTCTCCGCGCATCGACTTGACCGGGTATCGCCACAGCTCAGAAACCTCGCCCACCTGCATGGGCTCATGCTACGAGGTGGTGACGCATCTGACGTTGCCCGGGCCGGACCCGTGTGACAACCTCGATCACAGGACCCCGACACGGGGCCTCCGGACGAGGGGTGCCGTACCCGGTGCGCGACAAGACGGCCCGCAGGAGGCCGTCATGGCGTGGATAGTTCTTGTCTT
>NZ_JBSHMJ010000043.1:0-25151 GCF_053645265.1 Dietzia sp. NPDC055343
AGCAGCTGTGGCAGCTCCAAGCTTTTCTGCTGGGGCGGTGGATCCTGCCAATCGCCGCGCTAGTCCTGGTGGGACTGTCAGTGTGGTCGTGGCGCAGCGTGCCGCAGGTCCCTTGCATTAGATGCAGGTTTCCACGGGTTGGGGGTCGTCGTGGACAGTGTTCCGGGCTTCGTTCCGCGGGCGTGCTGGTCACGACATCGGCCGGGACCAGGTCGCCCGGCTGATGCGGGCTGGCGGGATCGAGGGCGTCCGGCGCAGCAAGCGAGTGCGCACCACACAACCCGACCCGGGGATGCCGCGCCGCCCTGACCTCGTGCGTCGCGACTTCACTGCCACCGCGCCGAACCAGTTGTGGGGGCTGATGCACGGTTAGGTGACACGGTTAGTCACGCGGCCTGAAGGGCCTCGTGGTTGATGATGGTCTCGTATTCGATGGGGGTCAATCTGCCGAGGCGGTCTTGTCGTCTGCGGCGGTGGTAGGTGCGTTCGATCCAGTGCACGATCGCGGTGCGGAGCTCGTCTCGGGAGGCCCAGGATCGACGGTCGAGAACGTTGTTTTGCAGCAGCGAAAAGAAGCTCTCCATCGCCGCGTTGTCCCCAGCAGCACCGACCCTTCCCATCGACCCGAGCATGCCGTGCCGGGTGATGGCCTTCTGCATCTTCTTCGAGCGATATTGAGAACCTCTATCGCTGTGTAGGACGCAGCCGGTCACGGCGCCCCGCCTGGCGACGGCGCTGGTCAGCGCGGCCACGGCCAGGCGGGACTTCATTCTCGAGTCGATCGAATACCCGACAATCCGGCCTGAGTAGACGTCCTTGATCGCGCACAGATACAGCTTTCCCTCGGCCGTCCAATGCTCGGTGATGTCGGTCAGCCACAACTCGTTGGGACCAACCGCGGTGAAGTCCCGCTCGACGAGATCGTCGTGCACGGGTGGGCCGGCCTTGCGATGCTTGCCGCGGCCCTTCTTGCTGATGGTGCTGGTCCAGCCACCGGTTGAGCAGATTCGCCAGGCGGTCCGCCGGCACATCTTCTCGCCTGCGGTCTCGGCTTCGTCGGCCAGGTAGCGGTAGCCGAACTCGGGGTCCTCGCGGTGGGCGTCGAACAGGGCGTTGGCCCGGTACGCCTCGGCGAGTTCGGCATCGGTGACCGGGTTCTTGAGCCATCGGTAGTAGGGCTGACGAGCGATTCCAAGTACCCGACACGCCACCGCGACGGGGATGCCGTCAGCGGCGAGCTCGCTCACGAGCGGGTACCACCTTTTCCCGGCAGATTCGCCTGGGACAGGTAGGCAGCAGCGCGGCGCAGGACCTCGTTCTCCTGCTCCAGCAGTCGCACACGCCGCTTGGCCTCACGCAGCTCACGCGACTCGGCTGACGTGGTGCCGGGCTTGATCCCGGCTTCGACATCGGCCTTGCGAATCCACTTCTGCAACGTCATGGGATGGATACCGAAGTCGGCGGCAATCTGCTCGAGCGTCACACCGTCTTCACGATTCTGAGCGACGCGAACAACGTCGTCGCGGAACTCCTGGGGGTAGGGCTTGGGCACAACAACATCCTTCCAGGCCAGCCCCGCAGGGCAAGCCAGATCAGATGTCACCTACTCGCGCACCAGCCCCGTGGGTCACCGACCTGACATTCGTCCCGACCTGGACTGGCGTCGCCTACGTCTGCTTCATCATCGACGCCTTCTCACGAACGATCGTCGGGTGGCGGGTCGCCTCGCACATGCGCACCACGATGGTCCTCGACGCGATCGAGATGGCCCGCTGGTCACGCGGCACCCAGCTGACCGGCCTGCGGTGTCACGGCGATGCCGGGTCGCGGTTCACGTCGATTCGCTACGGCGAACGCCTCGCCGAAATCGGAGCAACTCCCTCGATCGGCACCATCGCAGATTCCTACGATTAATGCGCTCGCTGAGACGGTCAATGGCTACTACAAGGCCGAACTCATCCGCGGCCCTGCCCGCGAGGGACGGCCGTGGAAGACCGTCGAGGACATCGAGCTGGCCACCTTGAGCTGGGTCCACTGGCACAACAACGACCGCCTGCACGGCTATCTTAATGACGTGCCGCCAGCAGAGTTCGAGGAGACGTTCTACGCTACGAAACGGGCCGACCAGACCCTGGTCGGAATCCAATAGCCGAGCCTCCATCAGACCCAGTGCGATTCAGTCGGCACCGGCGTGAGCGCGTTGCCAGATCGCCATGTTCAACGCGTCCGGTGCCAAGTCGGTTTCCCGGATCTTCGAGACCTGCCACCCGACGACGCGGGCCGTAGAGCGTTCGTGGCCGAGTCAACGGTGCGCCCGCGTGCGGGGGCACACACCAGTGTTTCTACGGTATGTAGAATTTAGACGGCTGAGGCGGGAATCGTCTGCGGTGAACCTGCCGGTGAGGACGTGTGTGGATGATGATGCGCAGGTCGACGGCGCGGCCCGCCGAGGGAATCGACCCCTGGGTGCTCGAGGCCGAGCGGACTGTGAAGCGGACTTCCGCACGCCCGGACCTCGGGCCCGCGCCGAGTTCCGCCCTCGTGGCGCTGGGACTACTGGCTGCCCTCCGGGCACTGGGGCTAGTGCTGGTGGCGGAGGCTGTGGCGCGAGGCATCGCGGGACTGGCGGCCGGCACCCTGCCCGCCGGGTCGGTGCGGGCGATCCTGATACTCGGTCTGGGCGGTGCGCTGCTGCGGGCCGCTGCCGAATGGGCGACCGAGACGAGTGCCCGCAGGGTAGCCACCGCCGTCAAGCACGGCCTGCGGGGCAGGCTGTGGCGCCGGACGGTGCGAGCGCACGACCCCCGGGGCGGGACCGCGGTGCTCGCCACAGATGGGTTGGACGATCTGGACCAGTATTACGTGCAGTCCGTGCCTGCCATTATCGCGGCGATCGTGGTGCCCCCGCTTCTCCTGGCCCGTGTCCTCGCCGCCGACTGGGTCAGTGCCCTGGTGATCGTGGTGACGATCCCACTGGTGCCACTGTTCATGGTCCTGATCGGCCGGCACACCGGTCAACGCACGGACGCGGCGTTGAGTGCGCTGACCAGGCTGTCCGACCATCTGGTCGAACTGGCTCGTGGGCTGCCCGTTCTGGTCGGGCTCGGCCGCGTCGAGGAGCAGACGGACTCACTTGACGCCATCCAGCGGAACTACGGCCGTCGCACTCGGGAGACGCTGAGATGGGCGTTCCTGTCCGCCCTGGCGCTCGAGCTCATCGCGACGCTCTCCGTGGCGGTGGTAGCGGTCTTCTTAGGCCTCCGTTTGCTCAACGGGACGATGGACCTGCAACCCGCACTGCTCGCATTGCTGCTCGCACCGGAGTGCTTTACGGTCCTTCGCCGGGTGGGGGTGGCGTTCCACGCTTCACAGGACGGCCTCGCCTCACTGCATCGTGTGCGCGAACATCTCGAAACATCGCCTGAGGCCGACCTGCGGAACGCTGACGGCGCTACGATCCGCGTGGCTGAGCTCGAAATCCGATACTCCGGTCGTGGGGCCGCGGCATTGACTGGCCTCGATGCAGAGCTGAGCGGCATCGTCGCCGTTACCGGGGCCAGCGGAGCCGGTAAGTCCACGTTCCTCTCGGCTCTGGTCGGGGCGCTGCCGGACGATGCGACAGTGCGCGGGCGAGTCATGGGAATCGAAGCGGACCTCGTGGGGTGGTCACCCCAGTCGCCGCGGGTGTTCGGTGCCACCCCGCGGGAGGAACTCGAGTTGTACGGCGCGGATCCCGCGGCCGCGCTCGCCGAGGTCGGACTATCCCGGGTCGACGAGTCCGCTGCCGCCGAACTAAGCCCGGGGGAACTCCGGCGCCTGTCTGTGGCGCGTGCACTGGCCCGCGTGGACGCCGGCGCCCGCCTGCTCGTGCTCGACGAGCCGACCGCCCACCTCGACCACCATGCCGCTGAGCTGGTCCGGGGCGCGATCCTGCGCCGAGCCGAGCGTGCCACCATCGTGCTTGCGAGCCACGAACCGAAGACACTCGACCTCGCCACGAGCACCGTCCGGATCTGTGGCCCGACCAGCCGTGCAGGCGGCGACGCATCTGCGCTCCCCATGGCCCGGCACCCCGAGTTCCAGGACCCCGAGGCCGTCCCGGGCAGTGATCTCGGCGTCTCGCGGATCCCCGCTGCGGACGGCAATGCCGACCCGGGCCGCCACGAGCGGAGCCCGGAACAGGGAGTCCGGGAGGGGGCGGGCGATCCGATGTCTAGCGGGGTAGGCGGCACCGGGCGTCTGTCGCTCGGTGCGCTGATCGGTGCCCACGGCGGGCTCTGGGCGGGGGCGGTAGGACTCTCGGTGCTCGCCACCTCCCTGGGCTTGGCTCTCACGGCGCTTTCGGGATGGTTGATCGTCCGATCGAGCGTCGAGGAATACATCATGTATCTCCTGGTGGCGATCGTCGGAGTCCGAGCGTTCGGGATCGGACGCTCGGTGGCCACATACGCTGAGCAGTTGCTCACCCACCACGCCGCCTTCCGGACCATCGACGATCTCCGACTGCGGCTCTGGCGGGCGATCGCAGCACGAGGTACCGGGTCCCGGCGACTGCTCGAAGGTGGGGCGCCGCTGGACTACCTCGTGACCCAGGCCGATGAACTGCGGGATCAACTCCCCCGGGTCGTTACGCCCCTGATCTCCGGAGTGGCCGTACTGCTGGGGGCCACGCTCACCACCTGGTTGGTCACTCCTGAGTTCACCGTGCTGGTGGGGGCGGGCTTGGTCACGACCATGGCACTCGGAGCGGGCCTGGTGGCAACGGTCGAACGTGGGGGTGACGTAGCCAGGGTCGCGGGTCGGTCTCGTCTGGTGCGGGGATCGGCGTCATTGAGTGCAGCGGCTGCGGACCTGCGCGGTAACGGGGTGGCAGCGGCGGCGGTCGCCCGACTCGACGAGATAAACCGGAAGCAGTCCGCCGACGAACGGCGCGCGACCCGCGGCGCCGGGCTCGGCACGGCGGCGGTGACAGCAGGCACGGGCATCCTGGCGGTGCTCGTGGCAGTGACCGATCCGGCGGTGGACGCGGAACGAGCCAGTGTGATTGCTCTACTGTGCCTGGCGCTGGGCGAGCCTCTCGCCGCGTGGGTCGCGGCAGTGCACCGTGTGCCGTCCGTGCGCTCACTGCTGCACAGCCTCGGCTCCGTACTGGGACCCTTCCCGCAGGCCACGTGGGGCGTTGGTGCGCCGAACGGGCCCGTAAATTCGGTGACGCTGGAGCAAGTGAGTGTTCGGTATCCGCACACTGCGCGCCCGGCCGTGGCGGGTGTGGATGCTGTTGCGCGCACGGGGCGCTGGTTGTTCCTCGACGGGCCGTCCGGATCGGGAAAGTCCACACTCCTGTCCGCCGTGATGGGGGCACTGCCCCTCAGCGGCGGAACGATCCGGGCCGACACCTCTCCGATCACGACGTTCGCCGAAAAGGCATGGCGATCCCGTGTGGCCTGGTGTCCACAGGACGCCTATGTCTTCGACTCCACCCTGCGCGGCAATCTTCTCCTGTCCAGGCCGTCCGCGCAGGCCCCCGACGACGCCGCGATGCGACGGGTCCTCGAGCAGGTCGGCCTGACCCCGCTGCTCGACGCGCTCCCGGACGGTCTGGGCACCCGGGTCGGAGCCGGTGGTCGGGCGTTGTCGGGAGGGGAGCGTCAACGGTTGGCGGTGGCGCGAGCACTGCTCACTCGCGCCGACGTCCTCCTGCTCGACGAGCCGACTGCGCACCTGGACACGCCGACAGCCGACGCCATGATGAGCGACCTCCGCACCGCCGCCGATGACAAGGTGGTGATCCTGGTCTCGCACCGCCACGATGACCGGCGGCCCGAGGACCAGGCGGGCCGACTCAGCTGAACGGGCCGGAGCGAGCCGCTTGGCCCGCCCTGTTCATGACTCGTGGCCGGGAGCCGGCGCGCCGAGACGGCGGAGTCGATCGCTCATGCGGCCGCCGTCGTCGTAGTCGTCGTGGTCGTCGTGGTCGCCATAGCCGCTACCGTCGGCCGCACCAACCCTCAGGATCGCGCGGGCCACCACTTCGTCCCGTACCTCTCGGCGGGCTCGGTCGTCGGCCAACATCTCCACCATCGCGGCGACCTCCGTCTCCGCGAGGACCGCGGTGGGAAGTCCCGGTAGTGCGGACCGCCAGGCCCGGAACGCCAATTGCAGGATGTCGTGCCGCTGCTCCACGTGCGCGCGTTCGTGGGCAATCACGGCCGCGAGCTCGTCGGGATCCAGGTTGTCGAGCAGCCCCTGGGAGAGCACCGTGACGGAACCGGCGCCACGGGGGATGCAATATGCCACCGGTGCGGCCTCGTCGATCACGCGCGTTCGCGCGCGGGTCGGATGGGGCGCCGTGAGTAGTTGGAGCAGCGTCAGATGTCGGCGCCGTTGCCGCGTGACCTGGACGACGGTCGCACCGAGGTGAGCGAGAAGATAACAGCCCAGCAGGATCGCAGGGATCACCGCGGCCAGGGGATGCTCCGGCGCGACCGCGCGGCCGATCAGCGCGAGTGCCCCGATCATCGAGACCCCGCCGGCCAGGCCGATGGCCTGCCAGAGAAGGAGCGCGCGGGCCGGGGCGTGCATCGGCCAGCGCGCGCGAGCCAACAGAACCGGCACCGGCCAGGCCAGGGCCAGGGCGACCCCGGCCAACAGGAGCCCCACGGCGCCGGTGGACATCGCCGACTGGGGGATCAGCCGTTTCCCTTCAGTAGCGTGCGTAACGCCGCCGCCTCATCGTTGGAGACCCCGCCGACGAACCGTGCAAGTACCGCGTGCCGGTCCCGGGAGTCTCCAAGGACTTCGTGCATGAGTTCCGCGGTGTACTCCTCCCGCGAGGCCACAGCGCGGTAGCGGTGGGGGCGCGCGGTGCGATCCGAGACGACCAGACCTTTGCGTGCAAGGCGGCTCAAGACCGTGAGCAGGGTGGTCACGGCGGGTGGGCGCTCCCGGGAGCTGTCGAGCACGCCCTTGACGTCGTACGCCGTCACCGGCCCACTGTGGTCCCAGATTACGTCCATAACGGCACGCTCCAACTCGCCCAGGGTCGCCACGGTGATCCTCTCCTCCTGCTTTGTAGCCGGATTCTATCAGTGGCGAAAGAAATTCGACTCTCGGTAGAAATATTTCTACGCTATGTAGAATGCCGATGGCGGGTGAACACGACACCCGATCCGGTGAAAGGGGTTGGCGTCCTATGGACGTTGTCGAGATCGCACGCTGGCAGTTCGGCATCACGACCGTCTACCACTTCCTCATGGTCCCGCTCACTATCGGACTCGGGGCGATGGTTGCCGTGATGCACACCGCCTGGGTGCGCAGCGGCCAGGAGAAATTTCTCCGGATGACCAAATTCTGGGGAAAGCTCTACCTCATCAACTTCATCCTCGGCGTGGCCACGGGCCTGGTCCAGGAGTTCCAGTTCGGAATGGCCTGGAGCGAGTACTCCCGGTTCGTCGGGGACGTGTTCGGTGCCCCGCTCGCGCTCGAGGGTCTGCTCGCCTTCTTCCTCGAATCGACCTTCCTCGGTATCTGGATCTTCGGCTGGGGCAGGCTGCGCAAGGGCGTGCACCTCGCGGCCCTGTGGTGCGCGGTGATCGGATCCTGGGTCTCGGCGTACTTCATCATCGTCGCCAACTCGTGGATGCAGCACCCCGTGGGCGTCGAGCTCGGCGAGGACGGCCGGCCGGTCATGACTGACGTGTGGGCCGTGCTCACCAACAACACCGCACTGGCAGCGTTCACCCACGCCGTCTTTGGTGCGCTCGTGGTGGGAGGGATGTTCCTGCTCGGGATCGCCTGGTACCACCTGTGGCGCCGCCGGCATGACGGGATCGACACCGTCGACGAGCGCGGGCACGTGATCGTGGGGCAGGCCCAGGACATACCAGGACGCGACCGCACCGACCACGGCGTCTGGATCTGGTCCCTGCGATTCGGCGCGATAGTCGCCATGGTGGGGTTCCTCGGCACAGTCGTCACCGGCGACATCCAGGGCAAACTCATGTACGAGCAGCAGCCCATGAAGATGGCTGCCGCCGAGGCCGCCTGCCACTCCGGCTCCTCCTTCTCGGTGCTCTCGCTGGGCAACCCGGGATCCACGGACTGCCGCGACGTCACCACTCTCATCGAGGTCCCCGGCGTTCTCGGCTTCCTCGCCACCGGGGAGTGGGGCGTCGACATGCCGGGTATTCGCGACCTCGAACCCGAGTACGTGGACCGTTACGGCGAGACGATTCCGGACGACGCCCTGTACGGCGACCGGGCGGGCGCGCAGATCGAGTACGTCCCCGTCATGTGGGTGACCTACTGGGGCTTTCGCCTCATGATCGGCCTCGGCGGGATAGTCGCCGCCGCCGGAGCGGTTGCCCTGTGGCTCACCCGGCGCGGCACCGTCCCCGGATCCCGCGGGCTCATGCGACTCGCGCTCGCCGGAATCCTCGCACCGTTCGCCGCGAACATCGCCGGATGGATCTTCACCGAGATGGGCCGACAGCCGTTCGTCGTGGCCCCGAACCCCGCCGTGACCGGAGCCGACTCCGTGTACATGTACACCCAGGCCGCCGTATCTCCCGGTGTGACCGCCGGGGAGCTGCTGTTCTCCCTCATCTCCCTGGGCTCCGTCTACGGGGTTCTGCTGGTCGTCGAGGTGTACCTGCTGGTGCGGTATACGCGCGGTGGAGTCGCCAGTGCGATGCCCGAACTCGTTGGTCAGGACGACGACGACGTCGACGACCCGGACGGCGAGCACGACGACGTGCTGTCGTTTGCCTACTGACCACGAGACGAGGAACAACCATGGAACCCCTTGCAATCATCTGGTTTGTCGCCATCGCCCTCCTGTGGACCGGGTACCTCCTGCTCGAGGGATTCGATCTGGGCGTGGGCATGCACATGATCTTCTCGACCCGCAGCGAACGCGACCGCCGCGTCATGCTCAACACCATCGGCCCCGTCTGGGACGGCAACGAGGTGTGGCTCATCACCGCCGTCGCTGCCCTCTTCGCCGCGTTCTCGCCCTGGTACGCCGCGCTACTGTCCGCCCTCTACGTGCCGCTGACCCTCGCGTTGCTCGGACTCATCGTGCGGGCCGTCGGTATCGAGTACCGGGGCAAGGTCGGCACAAGGGTCTGGGCGACGTTCTGGACGTACATGATCGGCCTCGGTTCCGCGGCCGTCGCGTTCTTCATCGGCGCGCTGCTCGCGCTCACCTCGATCGGACTGCCTATCGACGGCAACGGCGACCGCGTCGGCGGTCCCTTTGCCTGGCTCTCGTGGCCCGCCCTCGTCGGTGGCCTCGCCGTGGTGGGATTTGCCCTGGCCCACTCCGCCACGTTCCTGGCGCTCAAGGCCGACGGCCCAGTGCGGCGGCGCGCATCCGGTTTCGCCGTCCGGTGGGCTCCCCTCTGCCTGCTGCCGCTGCTCGTCTGGATTGCGATGGTGCAATTCGAGCACGGTGCCGGACCGGCGGGGTGGACGGTCGCCCTTCTCGCCGTGGTCTCCGGTGGCGTCGGATGGGCTCAGGCACGCGCGGGCCGGGAAGGGCTCGCGTTTACCGGCTATGCCGGCACCGGCCTGTTCGGGCTGGCCGCGATCTTCCTGGCCATGTTCCCGGTTCTGCTGCCGTCCACAATCGACAGTGCCTTCGACATCACGGTGCAGTCCGCGGCGCACAGTACGTATACCCTCGGCGTGTTGACCGCCATCACGGTCGTGGCGCTGCCCGTGATCCTCTGTTACCAGGCATGGAGCTACTGGGTATTCCGGCACCGCGTCACACCCGGGATGATCCCCGAGCCACACGTGGTTCTGCCGGCGATTCTGCGGGCCGAGACCGGCGGGCGCTAAGAGACTCGTTCCACCGATGTCGAGCGTGAGGGCGGTGTGACTCTCGGTCTGCCGGTCGAGGGGTTTTGGGCGTGCGGGATCGGCCGGTCGGGTCCGGCTCGTCCACTTGAGGTTCTCCGGTAGTGCGGGCGGGTTGGTGAGATCAGGGCGCGGCTGCTGAGGCTGGCAATAGCACTCGGTAGCGGGAACACTCCAGACCACGAGGTGGACAAGACAGTGATGGGGCCGCTGCACAAGCTCCTATAAGGTCCCACTCTATGGGGCACTATCACCGCTGATACCGTTCACCTTCTTTGCGCTGCGGTTTCCGCCTGGTGCGACCGGTCCGCAGTGCCAGTTTCACCTCACGTTTGAGGCCGCCCCGGGCTTGGAAGTACAGCGCTTGGTAGATCGTTTCGTGGCTCACCCGCATGCTTTCGTCGTCGGGGTGATCCCGGCGCAGACGATTGGAGACCTGTTCCGGGGACAGCTTTCGGAACAGACCTTCCTCGACCGCTGCCCTCAGGACCGCGTTCGTCACCAGTTTGGCCTGCTTGGGCCGTGACCTGGCCACGGCAGCAGCTCGATCGGCCTGGTACGGCAGATGCCGGCCGGTGCTGCTGTGCCGGCGGACCTCCCTCGAGACCGTGGAGACGTTTTTGCCGATTCGTGCCGCGATCGTGCGAAGCGAGTCCTTAACCACGAGACCGTCGGCGATGGCAACCCGGTGACGACAGCTTCACAGATCGCACTGGTCACCGGCCCTCGGATGCCCGGGGTGGTCAGCTCGTCTGCGAACCCGCGGGTTGCCGATCACCACAGTGACTTTGGACTTGGCCTTGATACGGGCAGCCCTTGACCTAGACCGACTGATCAACTCAAGACCGGATCCGAGCTGGGTCTGCTCGGCGTGGGGATCGTCGAGGGTGTCGGTGACGTACATTCCCAGGCCTGCCGGTGGGAGGCTGGCTCCAAGATCGGCGAGTAGGTCGGTGGCTCGTAGTTCGGCGACGGCGAATGGGCCCGTCTGGAGCTCGAATCCCACAATCCGCTCGGCGAGCTGGCTTACTGCCCCCGCAACGGCTCCCTGCCCGTCTCGCTCGGCCACTCGGGCCGCGACGTGCTCGATGATCGTGTGTAGGAATGTGCCCGTGCCCATCGCGGGGTCGGCCACGACCACATCCGGGTCTGCGAATCCTGCGGTTCTACCCAATCGTGTTTCGAGTACTTCTTCGGTGAGGCGGACCATTTGCTCGACCACTTCACGTGGTGTGTAGTACGAGCCGGATTTTTGCCGCAGCTGCGGGTCGTAGACGTCGAGGAAGGTTTCGTACAGGTGGAGATAGGTGTCGCGGCGGCCGGCGCGGACCTTCGGCCACTGCACGGCGTCGATGACACGCACCAGGAGGTCGATGGTGACCTTGAAGTCAGCTGCGACGTAGTCAGTCAGCAGCTGAAGCGCCCGGGCCATGAGGGAGTGCTGTCCCGCCAATTTCGTGCCCACTGCGTGCAGGCCGCCGGCATCGGCGAGTGTGATGCCTTCGGTTCGGGCAAGGAGGAGGGCAAACGTGACGGTCTGCGCGTAGCCGTCGGCGAAGGTCGCGTCGTCAGCGGTCGGAAATAGCAGGTGTCGCCAGTCCCTGGCGAGTCCATGGAATGGCTGATCTTCGCGTCGAGCTCCTGCCTTGATCTTGCGCTGCTCGGTGGCGAGCTGGTCCAAGACTTCACCGCGCAGAAGTCGAGTCAGCGGCGCGATAGCCCGAACAAGAGCGATCACGCTGGTGATGGGCGCTGGCTCCCACCGCAGGAAGTCGGTCAGGAACTGCTCGAACTCTGCGGGCGCGGAAAGCTCCGCTCCAGCCGTGCGGAGCGGCCCGCCGGCAAGGTGTATCGGATCTCCGACCGGCTCGCTATCTCGGTAGAGCCGCCATTCCGTGCCATTGGTGTAGATCAGGTTCGGCAGGTCCTTCTGCCTCGTCCACTGTCTGAGGTTGTGGCCTCGCATGGAGTCCGGGTCCAAGTTGGCACCAGGCTTCTTGACTTCGACGTACCCAGTGGTCGCACCGCCGACGCTGATCGCGTAGTCGGGACGAACTCCACGGTCGTCGTCGCGGACCTCGTCGTGTGGGACCACATCCAAGGAAAGGTGCTCGCCAGCGGCGGCGAGTAGCTGTTCGATCGGAGCCCGGATCGCTGCTTCTGCCTCACCCGGACCGGCCAACTTGGCTTTGCAACGCTGCCCGAACTCCGAAACAGCAGTAGTGAGCCAAGGCGATGACACGTGAGCAACCTTTCAGGATGCAAGCGGTGGGGTTGCTCCGATTGTCCTTCATTCCCCGTCGGGAAGTTCGTGGACGCACCGCTAGAGACTGCCTATTCTCGCGCAACGACTGGGCTTAGAGTATTCGCCGAGCCTGACAGTCGAAAATGCTATATTTCTCTTGTTGCGGATTCGTGCGCTCAAAAACCCGGTCACAGACCGGGTTTTCGTCATTTCGCCCGCCGCAACCTGCTGGCCATGACGCTGGCAGCCCGCGCCTAGGCGCAATTCAGGTCGCTGGCCAATACCTGGCCGCGGCACTCAGCCTGGCAATCGGCCAGGTGTGGCATCTCTCCACCATGAGGGGAGGTTGCGATATGCAGGTTCTCGACATCGTCGACAAGCTGGACCTCGCGGCCGTCCTGCTCCTTGGGGCCGGGCACTTTGTGCTCCGCCTCCTTCCCTTGATCTCGGATCGCGTTAACGCACGCGCCATCCGACTGATTGAGGCGAAGAAGAAGCAGGACGACTAGGAAAAATCGCACCTAACACTCTCGTAGGGAGAAGTCTGCCGTTCTAATGTTGTCGTCGTTTACATTGCGGCCAAGTCGAAGGCGTGCTGCCGGCGCGCGTCTAAGATGCCCCAGATGGGCTTCTCTGACCGCAAGGCGTCGATTGTCGCCGAGGCGTACCGCCGAACGAAGAGTCACGTCGCCTACCTCGACGAGTCCTATCAGGCGCCGGACCCGATAGAGCACCACCGCAAGACGTTCTACCTCTTCACCGCGGTTGTTGTTGCTCAAGATGACATGGACGAGTTGCGTGGAGGGCTTCTCGAGATTGCGGGCTCGCCGCACTGGCACACCACCGAGGCTCTGCTCACGGCAGGAGGGCGACGGGCCACTGAGGACATGCTCGGGTATCTCGCTGACGGGAAGGAGACCTGCGTGATTGCCCATCAGGTGTCCGTAGACCCTGTCGACCATGATGCAGAAGACGCTCGTCGCGCCTGCTATCGATCGTTAGCGGAAGAACTCGCCGCTGGCCGAGCCGGCAGTTGGAGCCCTATAGAGTTGCTCATCCTCGAAGAGCGCAACCAGAGCAACTTCCGGAATAAGGATGACAAGAACCACAAAGAACTGATCCGCGAAAATCGAGTCCCACGAAACACGCGACTCCTGCAGACCTCTCCAAGTGCCGAGCGGCTGCTGTGGCTTCCAGATCTCGTGTCATCCGCGTTCCGCCGAACCATCACTCACACAGACGGAACCGACGAGCTCTTCGAGATCGTGAAGCCTCAAGTGCATTTTCTTGAGGCCGGGGACTAGATGAGGTGTAAAAAAAGAGCAGCCCCTGGCTGCCGTAGCTACACCTAGGGGCCTGGCCGACTGTCGGGGCGTAAGCCCAGAGGGCCGACTCATTGCTCACCTGTATGTTATCCAAACTGCGGAGCATTGTCACGTCGTCGTTCGCACGCACTCCTGAGCCAGTTGCGTCCGGCGTTCACTACTGAGGAACTACCTCAGTTCCCGTGCGTCCGCCGGAGTCGCGCATCTGGCGGGACCTATCGGCGTTTGTGCGGAAAGTGTGAGCTTCCGGAGCACTCCACCGCCACCTGGCGCCGGAGACATCCGCCAGATAGCGGTTCGGTTCACATCGTCGGCACGTGAGGCTCCGCCTCGTCCCTTTTGGGTACACCCGTGCGGGACGGGCGAGCCGTCAATGTTCTCGCTGTGTCACAGGGTCGAGTTCGAAGCTTATGAAACGTCGTCTCGTCGGGTCTAAGGTGTATTGATACAGATTACGAGCGGAGGGGATTTCCGATGGCTGATCGGATCGGGACGTTGCTGAACCGTTCGGGTGATGGTGGCGAGGAGGTGCTCATCGTCAGCCGCGGGAAGGTGCGGACTCGGTTCCGGCGCCGGGACGAGTTGGGTTGGAACTTTCGGGTGGAGTCGACGGACTCGGAGAACATCGTCGAAGGGAAGCCAAAGGCGGAACCGAAGCCGGCTCGCCGATCGTCGCGTCCGCGCGGGCAGCGGGTGGCGTACGTACGGGTGTCGGCCGCGGATCAGAATGAGGCGCGTCAGCTCGAGGCAGTGGGGGAGTGTGACCAGGTCTACGTCGAGAAGCAGTCGGCTCGCTCGCGTGCTGATCGAGTGAAGCTCGCCGAGTGCATCAGGTATCTGCGAGACGGTGACGAGCTGGTTGTCGCTTCGATGGACCGGCTCGCTCGTTCCCTGGTCGACCTGAAGCAGATCGTTGGCGAGATCACCGCCAAGGGAGCCAGCGTGGAGTTCGTTCACGAGCGGGCCACCTACGCCGCCGGTGCCCAGGATCCGCGAGCGGATCTGATGCTCTCGCTGCTCGGGGCGTTCGCGGAGTTCGAGCGGGCCATCATCCGTGAACGCCAGGCCGAGGGCATCGCCATCGCCAAGGCGAAGGGCAAGTACAAGGGACGCAAACGCGTCCTGACCGACAAACAGATCGACAAGGCCCGAGCCCGCATCGAGGAGGGGGAGGGGCCATCAGCGATCGCCCGTGATCTCGGAGTCGGGCGTTCTACGTTGTACCGGGCACTTCAGCGAGTAGAAGCTGGAACCGCCAACGTGGCGGACCCAGGTTGAGCAGGGCGTCCTTGACGTGAGAGTAGGCCGAGACGAGACCTGCATTTCCATTTCGACAGTTGGGTCGCCGGCTGCGGAGAAGTTGATGATGCAGAAGTCCCAGCCCGCCTTACCGGCGGCCAGCGGCCGTGTGCCAGGGCCGGTCAGCGCCCCACATTATCTGGCTGAATTCCTCAGTCAGCTTCTCGACCTCGCCAAACGAACACTCGCGCTGCTGCATGGCCAGTAGGTTCGGTTGATGACTTTTACAGCCCTTCACCGAGCAGTTGGTGCTGAGCCGGGGCCGCTGACTGAGGACCTTCTGGACCAGGCGGTACGCGCTGGAGTTGAGGAAACGACGGATCTCGATTGGAAGACTCGACTACCAGACAGCTCGAAGCTGCGGGACTCGGACTTCTTCAAGGACGCGGCCGCGATGGCTAACGCTGGCGGTGGAGTCATCGTCTTCGGTGTGACCGAAAGCGAGAAGGCCGCGAATGGGCGAGCGGATGCCGGCGAGTTCAGCGAGAACTACGAGCGGACGCTTCGTGCCGTAGCGATGAGGGCCATCACCCCTCCGGTATTCGGACTCAAAATCCACCAGTTTGGCCGAGAGCCCCGGCGCGCCGTTGTAGTTGAGGTTCCGGCAAGCATCGACGGACCACATCTGATCTTCAACAACCAGTTCTTCGGCGCGCCCGTTCGCGATGACGCCGACACCACATGGATGGATGAGCGGCGACTCGAAGCGATGTACCGGGCGCGGTTCGACGAACGCCGCAAAGCCACTGAAGTGACGGACAGACTCTACGATGAATCAGCACGTGGCCGGGACACTGCTCACCGTGCGTGGCTAGTCGCGGTTGCTCATCCCCGCAGGCCTTTGTCTCACTTGGCTGTGGACCGCGAGCATGCCAGCATTGCGTTCAACGATGCACTGGCCATGGGGAAGCAGTACACCGAGCAGGACGGAATTCATCCCCTCGAAAGTGTGGAGCGGCATAATCTGCGGCCAGGCCTGCGGCGCTGGGTTGCACGGAACACAGCGACAGAGAAGCGGGAGCGATGGAAGGAGTCATGGGCGACTCTCCACCACGACGGCTCGGTCACGCTTGCAACTAGCGTTGGCGGGCACCCGTTCGCAGCGAGTGAGACACACCCCGGTTCGCATATCGAAGCTCAAGGTATGGAGTGCGGTGTCGCCGACTTCATGGCGCTAGTTCGCGCGACTGCTCAGTTAACTGGCAACGACGATTACGACCTCCGCGTCGGGGTCGAATGGGACGGTAATGAGCCGCTAACTATCCTGACGCACGATGGCTTCGGCTTCACCGCAGAGTTCTCCACCCCCATTCACGGCTTCACTCCCGTCGAAGTGTCGGTCGACGCGGAAGGCCCTGACTCGGCTTTCATTGCAAGCGTCTACGCCTTAGCGCAAGACTGTGTGAACCAAGGTGGAATCTCGAACTTACAAATGATCGTCAAACCACCAGGTGACATGGAGACGTGATCTCGAAGGTGCAGGTTCAAAAATCGGGCGTAGGGACGACTAGGTGTACTGACCGGACACGTTGATCAATCGTGAGAAGGGTGGCTGATTGCCGCAGGCCGTGTGCGGTCGATGTTGGTTGTAGTGGTGCAGCCAGGGCTGCAGGGCGTCGCGTCGTTCCTGTTCGCTGCGGTAGCAGCGCGCGTAGGCCCACCCGTCGGCCATGGTGCGGTGGAACCTCTCGACTTTCCCGTTGGTCTGCGGGCGGTAAGGCCGCGTGCGCTTCGGTGTGATCGAAAGTTCCTCGCAGGTGTCGCGCCACAGGAGGGAGCGGTACGCGCCGCCGTTGTCCGACAGGACGCGTTCGATGGTGACGCCGCGGTCGGCGAACCAGTTGACCGCCCGGTGCAGGACGGCGACGGCGGTGATGGCGGTCTCGTCGTCGTGGACTTCGGTGTACGCGACGCGGGAGTGGTCGTCGATGACGGTGTGCACGAACGCGTACCCCAGCTTGGGGTTGTGCCACTTGCTGCGGGGCTTGCCTGGGGTGGCGGAGCGGTTCTTGTCGCCTTGGCGGCGGCCGACATAGCGCCAGCCGCCTCCGTCGGGGATGTTCCCGAGCTTCTTTACATCCACGTGCACGAGTGACCCGGGGTAGTCATGCTCGTAACGGCGGACAGGTTCGCCTGTGGCGCGGTCTACGTATGCGAGACGGTTCAGTCGGGCGGTCGTGAGGATTCGATGCACGGTGGACGGCGCGATTCCGAGCCTGCTCGCGAGTTGGACCGGCCCTTCGCGAAGTCGCAGGCGCAGGTTCACGCACCGCTTCGTCGTCGCCTTGCGCGTCTTGTTCGGTGAGGTCTTCGGTCGCGAGGACCGGTCGTGCATCGATTCGCCATTTGCGTAGCGGTCTACCCACCGCTTCACTGTCGGCCAGGACACCTGGAAGCGAGCGGCGACCTCGCTGATCGGCCAGCCGTCATCTACGACCAGGCAAGCGACTTTGAGGCGGTGGCGGGGAGTCAGAGCGGCGTTTGCGTGGGACATGGGACTCCTTAGGACGGGCCGACGGCCAGCAGGGTTACCCTGCTGGCCGTCTCAGATGAGTTTCGATAGGGGGAAGCGTTACGCGACAGCGGTTCCTTCGAGCTCGACCATTTGGCCGGGGATCGCCAGGCGGGTGACGCCGAGCATCGTGGTAGTCGGGGCGACTCCTGCCGCCCCGAGCTTCCCGGCGAGCACGCCGTAGTGCGGGAACAGCGCGTCCACGTCGGTGGTGTAGACGTTGAGGCGGACCAGGTTCTCCAGCGACATGCCGGCCTCCGCGAGCACGGCCTCGAGGTTCGCCACGGCCAGCGCGAGCTGGGCCTCGACGTCCCCGTCGTGCTCGGGCTGGCCGTCCTTGTTCATCGCCGTCTGCCCGGAGATGTACAGGGTCCGCGCCTCTCCCGAGACGACCTCGCCTTGGTTGAAGCCCATCTCCTGCGACCACGTCACCGGGTTTACTGCCGTGCGTTCCATTGCTGCTCCATTCGTTCGTTTCGCAGCGCCCGGCTGCCCTATGGTCGCCGTCCTCGACGCTGTACTACTAGCCTCTCGACGAATCACGACACCTTGTGTCGTGTTTTCTGGTAAGAATGGATGCATGCGAGCAGACCGACTGGTCTCGCTGGTGCTGCTGCTGCGTCAGCGAGGCCGAATGACCGCCGACCAGCTGGCCGGGGAGCTCGAAGTGTCCACGCGCACCGTGCTGCGCGACATCGACGCCCTCTCGACTGCGGGCGTCCCCGTTTACGCCGACCGTGGTCGACACGGCGGCTATTCACTCCTTCCCGGCTTCCGCACCGAACTGACCGGGCTGAACCATGACGAGGCACTCGCGCTGCTCACCGCCGGATCAGACCGCGGCGAGAAGGTCTTCGGCCTCAGCGCACCGCTAGCCTCGGCGATGCGCAAGGTCGTCGACGCGCTGCCCGAGGGGCACCAGGTGCGTCTCGGCGATGCGGCCAAACGGTTCCTCGTGGAGCCGGAGACCGACCTGCTCTCTCGCCTTGCCCCCACCGAAGACCTGGCCGACGGCGTCATGAGCGAGGTCCGAGCCGCGGTGCTCACCGGCCGCCGGCTGCGATTCAACTACGCGGCACCTGGTAAAGCACCGAGTCGTCGAACCGTCGATCCGATTGGACTGGTCACCGTCCGCGGGCGCACCTACCTGCTGGCGACGAGGTCTGGAGACGATCGGACTTACCGTCTGTCTCGGATGCTCAGCGCCGAAGCGCTCCCCGAACCAGCGCAACGCCCCGCGCAGGTCGATCTCGACCGCATCTGGGCCGAGCGCACCGCACAGTTCCTCTCCGAGAAACACATCCCCGTCGTCGTCCGCATCAAGACCTCACGTCGTGAGGAACTGCTGGAGAATGCCAGCGCTGTCCGGGCCGAGGAACCGGAGCTGGATGATTGGATCCGCCTCGACGTGACCTTCGAAGACCTGCGCCACGCGGTGTGGGCAGTGTGGCGGCTTGATACGGACGCCGAAGTACTAGCGCCAGAATCCGTCCGCGATGCGATGTACGTGCGTGCCGAAGCATTGACGGCACGTTATCGATCCCGACGATCCGTACCGACTAACGTGTCCGGTCAGTACAACTAGGTCCCGGGAGGGCAGCGCCATTGCCCCTGAAGACGTGGAAACTTGGAGTGTCGAAGTAGCCGCCACAGCGGTCGACGTCCTCGGCGAGGCAGTGAGCGAGGCGACTGCGGGAGACGCTGGCTTTAGCGGGTTTGTCCCGAAGGGGTCGATGCTTTGCGATCTCGGATCATCCCGCCGGGAGCCTTACTGGTGTCAGGCAGCTTCTACGTTGGAAACGAGTCCGCGCAAATAGTCAGGAGCGCGGTGCCGGTAGATATTGTTCTTGTGCGAAGCTCTAGGGTGCATCAATGTCTTGGGGGTTCGAAAAGGCTGCCGGATGGGGGATTTAGATGCATGAAATCGCTGGCGTGATCCTAGCGCAGTTTCAAACAAGTGGAATTTCGATGGCCATCGCTGCCGGTGCTCTAATTGTGTCGATTGTGTCTTATCGCCGGTCGGGCCCTCGCATCAGTGTGAACCTATCAACCCCGATTATTATTGACCCAAAATTTCCTCGATGGCACGGGCGTGCCGCCGTTATTGTCAAGATAACAAACGATGGTGCCAGTCCGATGCAGGTTCAAGGTGTCTATCTAGAATCGCCGGTCGGGCGGGTCTATGGCGAAGCGCAGCCGGAAAAAGGGATCGAACTGCCGTATTCATTGGAGGCTCGCGGGGGGCAATTAGTATGGCTCTTTGATCGCCAACAGCTTCGAAACACGGCACGTAGAGATGCGGGAGAATCCCAAGTTGCATTCCGAGCGGTGGTTGAATCGGGCTCGGCGAGGTACAAGAGCAAAGACGTCGAGGTAGTGCATCCTCTCGAGCCGCAGAGGGCGCCTCGCCGAAAGACTTCGCTGCGGGGCAGAACGGCGAAGCGATTAGGGGACCTCTTTTCGCCTCGGCCTCAGGTAGAAGGGCTGGCTCTTATTGATAGTGTCGATCTTAAACAGGGTACCTATGGTTTACGGGTGAAGAACTTTGGAGGCGGGGTAGCCCGTGGGGCGACGGTTGAGTTATTGAGACATCTTGATTCCGGATCAATGGAGCGTATTGGTCAGCCCATTCCCGTGGGTGCAATATTCAGACATAGAACAGTGACCATCGCCGTTCCCTTACAGGAGGAGGAGGAACTATACTGGTACCTTAGATACAAGGGCCGAGTTCGTGCTGGAGCGGGCGCGATGACGTGGCAAGAGGCGATTGAACTTCAGAAGAATGGCAGATAAATGGGTTCGTATCTGCTGCAGGAAGGCGGAACGCGAAAGATGGATTGGCCTAAGCAGCCGCGGAGTCCGGCTGAGTGGGCGATGCGCTGGTGGTGGACCTCCGAGTTGAAGTGGCCCACTTTGTCGAAGTGGATGACGAACGGCAGCGACAGGACCTGTCCGACGGCTCACGTGGGCGATGATGCCAGGGTCGGAGCGCAATGAATTGACTGTTGTCGACGCGGCGGTGGGTGAGGGTCTACCGCCGGCCTGTATCAAGGTAGAAATAGTCGCGTCTCGCTGGCTCTGCATCGTTGGCTTGTCATAACGTCTGGTTATCGGGGGGCGGGAGCGCTCCGACTGGTGGCTGGCGGGGGTCAGAGCCTGTCGGTTAGTAGTTCAATGATTGTCTCGGCTGCCGCGTTCGTGTTGTAGGTCGGGTCGTCGAGGAACTCGTCGATGACGGCGTCGATCATTCCGCCGGTGAGGACCGCCAGGGTCCGTAGTTCGTCCGGGTCCGCGGTGCGGCCGTCGGCGTCGGCGGCCTCGCCCAGGATGCTCGCCAGGGGAGCCCAGCGTTCCTGGCCGGGTGGGCGCACCCGGTCGCCGAGAGCGGCGGCCGCCAGTCCTGCCTGCACGATCGTGCGGGCCTGCTCGGGGTGTGCGGTGAGGTGTCCGATCATCGCTCGCACGTACGCCCCCGGGGCCAGCCGGGCGGGGACTGCCTCGACCTGCTCGCCCACATGCGTGGCCAAACCGGTCAGCACCTGCTGATAGGAGGCGGTCAGAACCGCGTCCTTGGTGGAGAAGTGGTAGACGACCGTGCCCTTGGCCACCCCGGCAGCCCGGGCGATCTGGGATAACGACGCCTCGGCGTACCCCCGCTCGGCCACCAGGGTGATGGTGGCGGCGATGATCTGGGCGCGCCGCTCCCGCTCGATCCGGGTCAGACCGTCGCTGTGTGACGCGGGCTCTGGCATGGCGAAATGGTACCGTCGAACCCAGAAGTTGACCAATCGGTTAAAAGCTTCGGGGGAGCCGTGGGCCATACAGCGCAGGAATCCGGCCGCGCGGCCGTGGGTGGGCGTCGTCGTCGCCGGGTGTGGGGCATCACCGCCGTCGTGCTGGTGATGGCGGCGGTGGCCGGGGCGTTCGCGCTGCGGACCCCGAGCCCTGTGGGGCACTGGAATTCCCGCGCGGGGTACGAGGCGTTTCAGGTCGACTACGACCGTGCCTGGCAGGAGATGCCCGTCCCGGACGAGACGATGGACGTGCGCACCGGGTTCGGGTTCGTGCGCATCTACCGGTTCGAGGCCACGACCGACTCCCCGACCCGGCACCCGTTTGTGCTGCTGCCCGGCCGGTCCTCACCCAGTCCCGTCTGGGCGGACAACATGCCCTCCCTGGTGGAGTTGGGGGACGTCTACGTCCTGGACCTGATGGGGGAGCCGGGCCTGAGTGTGCAGGAGGTCCCGATCGAGGACTTTGCGGACAACGCCGCGTGGCTCGACCAGGCCCTGGCCGAGCTGCCGGAGGAGAGGTTCCATCTGCTGGGGTTGTCCATCGGCGGCTGGACCGCCGCGAACCTGGCCGTCCATCGCCCCGAGCGGGTGGCGAGCCTCCTGCTGATCGATCCCGCCTACACCTTCGGCACCATCCCCGGCGAGACCGCCGTGCGGGCGATCCCGGCCTCTGTGCCCTGGCTGCCGAAGTCCTGGCGAGACTCCTTCGCCTCGTACACCGCCGGGGGCGCGCCGGTGGAGGACGTACCGGTGGCCCGGATGATCGAGACCGCGATGCGCTCCTACTCGATCAGGCTGCCCCAGCCGGCTCTGATCCCCGAAGAAGACCTGGAGCGCCTCGAGATGCCGGTCCTGGCGATCCTGGCCGGCCGGTCCGTCATGCACGACACCCGCAAGGCCGCCGACGTCGCCGAACGAGTGCTACGGAACGGCGCCGTGGTGGTGTATCCCGACGCCTCCCATGCGGTGGGATCCGAAGAGGCTGCGCAGATCGCCCGAGAGATCGAGGCGTTTCTCTCCAGTCACCAGTGACGGGGCAAGGCAGCGATAGAACAGTGGCACCGCGACTCTGGCGGAGAGTCGATCGCTGACATCCTCGACAACGCCCTCAATGTGCTCCGCCACCTGTAGGCGGACCACGCCTCCTGCCTGCGGGGGCCCTCTGCACTTGCGATGCGCGTTGCCTCACGCGGATCGTTGCCGGGTGCGATGGTGTCCTGCGCTCTGATCTGCCCGTTTGTGCCGCGCACCTGGAGCTCGCCTCCTCCGTCCTGGCAAGGATCTCGCGAGCACGGTTTATGCCGTCGGACTGCGTTGGGGCGACTGCGCTAGCTCGGTTGGCGCCGGGTTTACGTACTTCCTAGCCGCCGTCATTGAACCTCCCTGGTTCTGTCGGAGGGTCCGATCTAACAAGGAAGACTGGACCCCATGGCAGCACCACGAAAGTTCGACTCTGACCTGACTTCCACAAGTTTTAGTGTCACCCTGCGTTGATCGCGTCGATGACGGCTCGCGCGGCGTCCGGGATTGTGGGTTCGACGAGCATTTCGTGGTCGCCGATGGCGACGGTGACCGTGCGCAGCGGTCGCAGGGTGGTGACGATCTTCTTGATCGACATGCCGGTGAGGTCCTGCAGGTGCCGCGCCACGGCCAGGGCGGCAAACACGACGGTGAGGTGAGCTTCGATCGCATCGCGGGTGCGGTGGAAGATCGGGCGCGCCCTCAGGTCGGCCTTGGCCATGCGGAAGGACTGCTCGACCTTCCAGAGGTCGTGATAGGCCGCCACGACGGCATGGCCGTCCATCACGGCCGGGGCGATGTTTGTGACATACCCCTTGTAGCCTGCAGACTCGCGGGCCCGCTGGATCGAGGCCTCGTCCAGGATTACCTTCTGGTCGGTGACCACGGGCGAACCGCTGCTTCTTGAGTGGTTCTGCCCGGTCGGCCACGCGTTGGGCGCGGTCGATCTGCGCGTTCAGCGTCCGCCGGTCTCGCTTGGCTCGCTCCCATTTGTAGTGCCACACCACCCGCCGGTCTCGCCGGTCCCGGCCCTGGCCCATTGGGCGGATCAGCTCCACGACGCCGTCGTCGGCAATCAGATTGCCGCGGCGGCCGAAATGGTCCTCGAGCTCCTTGGGCGCCTTGGAAGTGCGGGAGCCGACGATGAACGACAGGCCAGCATCTTCCAGCGCATTGAGGTTGGCCGCCGACAGCATGCCCGCATCGGCCACCACGACCATGTCGCTGATCTGGTGGCGCTTTTGGAAAGCCGTGATGACCGGGATTAGCGTCTTGGTCTCTGCCTTGTTGCCCTCGAAGACGTGCACGTCCAGCGGGAACCCATCCCGGGCCACCAGCAGGCCGACGGTGATCTGCGGGTCGACCTTGCGCTCTTTACTCATACCGACTTTGCGCAGGTCATCTTCCTTCTCGGCCTCGAAATACAAGGTGGTCAAGTCGTAGAGCACCAACGCCACACCGGGGCCCCCGGCGCGGTTGACGTGGGCCCAGCAGGCGGTGGCTATCAGCGCGCGGTAGTCCCGGCCGACCACCCGCTGCAGACAGTTGTAAAGCGTGTTGACGTGCGGTGGTTGCGTCCCCAATTCGCCCAGGACCCGAACCGAGTCCAACTTGCTGGTCGGCTCCACCACACGGCACAGCACCAGGTCGCGGAACACCGTATCGCCCACCACGTCGAAGCCGAGCCTGGAGTACGTACCGGTCAATCCTTGCCACAGGATCCGCGCCGTGGACTGCTGGATCCGCGCGGCTGTCGCTGCCGGCACGTCGATCACCGCGGCGCCGCGCTCACTCAACTCCAGGTCTAACGCCTGCTGATCGCCCTGGATGCGCTGCTTGGCGACCTCGATCAACGCCGCCAACTCGCCGGGGGTGTGAGCCGAACCCAGGTGCTCGCGCACCACCAACCGGCTGCTGACCCACTCGACCAACTGCACGCCCGTGGCCCCCGACCCCGTCGGCACCTTCCGAAATTTCAGCCCCACAGGCCCAACCTACCGGGCCGTTTAGTGTCACAAACGCCAGCCCCGAACTCGCCCACCAGCGCAAACCGGAATCCCAAGCAGCAGAACAGCGTCAACTTGTGGAAGTCAGGTCTGAGACCCGGGATCGCGCGGTCCGGATGTACCACGAGCACCTCGCCGATACGCAGTGCTCGAAGCTCGCCGCCCAGCAGGCATGTCGGCGAGCTGCTGGGGGCGAAGCCGGCGACCCTGCGCAACTGGGTCGAGGCCGATCCCGCTGTCACCTCTGCTGCGACGTCGGCGGAGTCCGCTGAGGTCAAGGGGCTCAAGCGGGAGGTCGCCGAGCTGCGGCGGGCGAACGAGATCCTCAAGACCGCTTCGGCGTTTTTCGCAGCGGCGGAGCTCGACCGCCGACTTTCTTGATCGTCGCCAACATCGACGAGTTCAAGGTGCATTTCGGGGTCGAGCAGATCTGCCGCGTGCTCACCGAGCACGGCATCACGATCTCCCCGAGCACCTACTACGCCCGCGCCGCCTCTCCGGCCACGGATGCCGAGCTGGCCGACGCGTACACCGCTCACGAGGTGTTCTGCCTGTTCCACGACCAGCGCGGCCTGTACGGGGTGCTCAAGCTCTGGCATGCCCTGCGGCGTCGTGGACGCGACATCGGCCGCGACCAGGTGGCCCGCCTGATGGGCATCTGCGGCATCACAGGGATCGTGCGTGGCAAGCGCCACACGGTCACGACCGAGTCCGACCCGAGCGCCGACCGGTACCCGGATCTGATCGACCGCAAGTGGAACACCCCCACCCGGCCTGACCAGTGGTGGGTCGCGGACTTTACGTACGTTTGGACGCTGGACGGGTTCTGCTACGTCTCGTTCATCGTGGACGTGTATGTGCGAAGAGTGCAGATAGGGTCTTTTCTACTTGTCTTAAGGTCTGGCTATCGGCGTTCGATCTGTACGGGGGGTCGACAGACGTTCTGAGTTTGGGTGGGCCGGTTTAGCGGGTGAGTGCTTCTCCGGCGCCGCGGAGGAATTGGCCTGACATCGCGACGGCGGGTCCTGAGCTGTCGGCGCCTTCGATGAATGCGCAGAATGCGATGTCGTGGACGATTCCCGCGAACCA
>NZ_JBSHMJ010000044.1:0-23926 GCF_053645265.1 Dietzia sp. NPDC055343
ACCACTCCCCGCGGGGGGTGCCTCCTCGGTGGCGCCCCGCGCGGGTCCGGCAGGTCGGCGCACGTCCCGCCCCATGCCGGCAGTCCGCCGTGTCCCACATCGGCCAGGCCGCCGAACCACCCCACAGTCTGCAAGGAAGCTCCCATGTCCAGTCTTGCCCTGCTCTTCGTCGGCGCGGTGCTACTCGTCAACGGGCTGGTCCTGTTGGGCCGGGTCGACGCTCGCGCCGCGGTGCCGATCAACCTCATCACCGGCGCCGGCCTGGTCACAGCTGCGCTCCTCATCGCCATCCCGGCCGGCGGTAGCGACCGCCTCGATCTCTTCGGCGCCGTTGGTTACGGCCTGTTCGGGGTCACCTACCTCACCGTCGCGGGCGGCACTCTTCTCCGCGCCGACGGCCGCGCCCTGGGTTGGTATTGCGCGTGGGCCTCGGCGACCGCGGTAGTCCTGGCGGCTATCAATCTCACGTCCGGCGACGCGCGGATGGCGTGGCTGTGGTCCGCTTGGGCGGTGTTGTTCTTCGTCTTCTTCCTGTCGGGCTGCGCGGTGGGCCCGCGATGGGACGTGGCGGCCGGAGTGCTGGCGATCTCTCAGTCGGTCACCACGGCCACCGTTCCGTCGCTGCTCATGATCGACGGCGCCTGGACCACCGTGCCGCTGGGCTGGGTCGCCGCGGCCCATGTGGTCGGGGTGGTGCTCGCCGCGGCTCTGGCGGTTCGGGCCACGGTGCCCGGGCGGGTGAGTCTCGCAACCGCATGAGCCCGAAGCCCAGGCCCCGCGGCGATACCTCACACCTCGCCGCGGGGCTGACTGCCATCACGACGCTGGTGCCGCTCGCCGTGGCCGTCGCGGCGGTGGGCGGCCTCGCCGTTCTCGCACCCGCGCAGGCGTGGGCGCTGCTGGTGCGCCTGGCGCCGGTCCTGTTGTTCGTCGCCGCCATGTCGGTGGTGGTGAACCTCGCGATCGCGGCCGGCGCCTTCGAGGCCGTGGCGCAGTGGGCCCGGCGTCAGCGGCCCGACTGGTTGTCGACACGGGCGACCGCGTGGTGCCAGATCGTCGTGTTGTCTCTTGTGTCGACCATATTTCTATCCCTGGACACCACTGCGATCCTCGTGACGCCGCTGGCTGTCGCGCTCGCACGGCGCGGCGGGCTGAGCCTGTGGGCCGCCGCACTGACGGTCATCTGGACCGCCAACATCGGCTCGCTGCTGTTGCCGGTGTCCAACCTCACCAACCTGCTGGCGGTGGGGTCCGGGGTGTTCACCGGGCCTGGTGCGTACGTGGGTGCGGCGTGGCGCCCGGCGATCGCGGGCATCGGGGTGGCCGTGGCCGCGTCCTGGGTGGCGTTCCGCTGGTCGGCACGGGGTCGTGGCCGCCCCGAGGACGGAGTCGGAGGCGAGGCCGGGGCCGCCGAGCTCGAGCCCACCGCGAGCCGACGCCTGCGTGCGACCCTGGTCACCCTGGCGGTTCTGCTCCCCCTGCTTGCCACGCCGTTCCCCTACTGGATCTCCGCGACGGTCGCCGCCGCGATCATGCTCGCCGTCAACCTGCGCTCCGGGCCACCGCGCACCGGAGAGACGACGACAACGACGACACCGGCACCCCGTCCTCCCCTGCGCATGCTCATCCCGTGGTCCTCACTGGTGTTCGTTACCGCCCTGTCGGCGGTGGCGGCGATCGCACACCACGCGGGCGCTCTGGACGTGCTGGCCCGGGCAGTGGCCTCGAGACAGGACTCCGTGGGCGGCCTGCTGGCCATCGCCGGGCTGGGGGCGTCGTCGTCGAACCTCATCAATAACATCCCCGCGTTCCTCGCGCTCGAGCACGGCGCCGATACTCCCCACGGCATGCTCGCCCTGCTGGTGGGCGTCAACGCCGGCCCGATCATCGCACCGTGGGCGTCGCTGGCGACGTTGCTGTGGCACGACCAGTTGCGCCGCGCCGGCGCGGCGGTGTCGTGGGGCTCGTTCATCGCCGCGGGCTGCGTGCTCGCGCCGATCGCCGTGGCGTTGCCCGTCCTCGCAATGGGCTGAGCGCTACCCGCGGGCGGTCACAGGGTCTCGAGTACCTCGAAGTGGAATACGTCGGCGCGCGCGAGGTTCACAGGCTGCACAGCCTGGTTGCCCACGAACCGCACCTCGCCGCGGGGACCGGAGAAGGTGAGTCCGTCGATGACGCGGTCGCAGTCGCTCACCCGCGTCCCCCCAGAGATACGCGCGAGCTCAGCCAGGGTCTGAATACCCTGATAGCAGGACTGGGCCATGTTGTTCAGTGACGGCGCCGACGGGCCCCGCGCGGACACGTAGCGATCCAGGAAGTCCATCGCAGGAGCGCTGGTCAGGGTGCTGAAGTAGGAGGCCGAACAGTAGAGGTCGATCGTGGCTTCGGGCCCGCTGGCCAGCAGCATGCTCTCGTCCATGAGCGGGCTGTAGCGGATGATGTGATCGGCCAGGCCGACCCGGGCGAAGGCGCGATTGAAGTCCACGGCGTCCTGGCCGACCAACAGCATGAGCACGGCGTCGCAGTTGCCGGCGGCCACTGCGGCGGGCAGGCGCGGGTCGGCACCGTGGCCCATCGGCACCAGGCTCGTGCCCACGATCTCCACGCCGAGACCGGGGGCCGACTCGGCGATCTTCTGCAGGGACCGCACGGGCCACACGTAGTTGGCTCCCACCACGTGCCAGCGGCGTACGCCCAGGTGCTCGCGCATCCAGCGCAGCGCCGGGAAAATCTGCTGCTCCGGAGTCTCGCCACAGCAGTAGATGCCGCGGGCGTGCTCGCCGCCCTCGTATAGCGAGGTGTAGACGTACGGGATGCGGCCGCCCACGAGCGGGCCCAGACGGCGGCGGATGGAGGAGATGTGCCAACCGGTGATCGCGTCGAGTCGGCCCGCCTCGAGCAGCGCACCGACCTCCGCGACCACGGCCTCCGGCGACTGCCCGCCGTCGATGTACTCGATCTCGACCCGGCGGCCGTCGATCCCGGCACAGCGGTTGAGCTCGTCGGCGGCCATCTCGCACACGGACACGCACGAGGGACCGAAGATCCCACCGGGGCCCTGCATGGGGATGACCATGCCGATGCGGTACGTGCTCCGGCTCGACAGCAGGATCTGCTGCACCTGGCCTCTCCCTTCCGTGCGCGTAGTGCTTCTGTGCGCGGGGGCTCACCCGCGTTGTGACGGCCAGGAGCATTCGCCGTTATGCGATCTGGGTCACACGAAACGAGGCCCTGTTGCATACTATGCTTCCATCTGGATATGTTTCAACAGATAGTTTTTCGGGCGCAGGAAGGGACCGGCATGACCAGCTCCACCGACGCCGCCGCGGCGGCACCCACCCCGCCCACCGCCACCTCCGATGAGCTGCTCAAGGCGCTGATCCTGCAGGGCCACCGGCTCCACAGCGCAGTCTCCGCCGTCGGCGCCGCGCACCAGCTCACCGCTGACGAATGGCTAATCCTCGACGCCCTCCACTCGCACGACGGCCTCACCATGTCCCAGATCTCGGCACTCACCCCGCCCTCGGGCGCCTCGCTGACGCGCGCCGTGGATCGCCTGGTCACCCGCTCGCTGGTCTACCGCACCCCCAGCCTCACCGACCGCCGCAAGGTGGACGTCCGCATCAGCGACCTGGGCCGGGACCTGCACGGCGTGGTGACCGCCGATCTCGCCGACCTCACTGCCGAACTCGACGCCGCGATGGCCGAGGAAGCACTCGATCCGGTTGCGTTTGCCGCCGTACTGAACCGGCTTCCCGAGCTGGCCTGAGCCGCTACCCACCGTCGAATACTGGGCGTGACCGAACCTGACATACGCCGCCCGGTTGGTAGCCCCTCGCTACGAAGAGGCGTCCTCGATCTCCCGGACTAGCCTCGTCAGCGCTTCGTTGATCGGCGCGGTCAGACCGACCTTGGCCGCTTCCCTCGGCACGGCCCCGTTGATGAACTCGATCTCGCTTCGACGGCCGGCTTCCAGATCCAGGAGGACCGAGGGCTTGGCGTCTGGCATGCCGGCGGCGAAGTCAATGACGCATGCCTCCGGGTCGAGGTCGATTCCAACCCGATTGGCCCTGGCGATCGCATAGGCTTCGCGCGCCGCGGACAGACTGATCGGCCCCAGCGTCGAACTACGCAGCACCTCCCCCACCGTCGTGCCCGAGATGGCGCAGGGCGCACTGTAGGCCGCGTTGCAGATGAGCTTCGTCCACTGCATCGCGGCGATCTCGTCTACTGCCTCGGCGTCGAAGCCGGCGCCCCGCCACACCGCCGCGAGCGCTTCGACATCGGGCTTACCGCCTCCGGTGTGGGCAGCGAACCGCAGCTCCCGCATCGCATTGTGGTGCACTTGCCCGGGCCTGGTCAGCGAGGCGCCGAACCCCTTGGCTATCCCCACGGACAACCGATCGGGATCCACGTGCTCGGCGACGGCGTCCGCGGCACCCAACCCGTTTTGGATGGTGAGCACCGTCGTCTCCGGCCCCATCAGGCCTGCCAGTCTCGCCGCTGCGGAGCCGGCGTCGGCGGCCTTGACGGCGATGATCACCAGGTCCACGACCTCCTCAGGAGGTCGGGTGAACGCACGGACGAAAGCGGTGTGAGTGCCGTCGGGCCCGGTGACGGTGAGTCCGTAGGAGTCCATCGCCGCAACATGCTCCGCCCAGGAGTCGACGACGACGACGTCGTGTCCGGCTCGAGCGAGTCGAGATGCGTACACCGCGCCCATCGCGCCGCACCCCACAACGGCTATCCGGATGGCGGGCGGTGTCGTCATCGGGTCACCTCCTTGATCCACGAATCCAATCCCTTTTTCTGCTCCAGCCCGAAGCCCGGGGCGTCCGAGGGGTGGATCAGTCCGTCCGACAGGAGACACTGTTCGCTGTACCCGCCGAAGGGCTCAAATACTCCGGGGTACGCCTCGCAGCCACCCAGCTCCAGACCCGTGACGATGTGCAGGTTGATGAGATGCCCGCCGTGCGGTACGGCCGCCGACCGGGGGAAGCCGGCGGTCTCCATGAGGTCGATCATCTGCGTGTACTCCGTGAGTCCGTAGCTCAGGCCCGCGTCCATCTGGAGGAGGTCGCGATCCGGCCGGAGTCCACCGAAGTCGAGCAGGTTCTTGACGTCGGGCACGGAGAAGAGGTTTTCCCCCGTTGCCAGAGCGCCGTCGTACTCCTCGGCCAGATCCCGATGGCCCCGCAGGTCCAGCGGATCTATCGGCTCCTCGTACCACCGCAGCCCGAACTGCTCTAGTACTCGTCCGTAGTCGATGGCCTGCTGGGTGCCGAAACGACCGTTCGCGTCCACCGCCACACGCGCACCGCTGCCGGCGGCCTCGACAACTGCAGCGACTCGCTCGACATCCTGCGCGAGATCGAGGCCACCGACCTTGATCTTCACCGCCTCGTAGTGGGCATCAAAGTAGCCCTCGACTTCCCGGACCAGCTCCGGAATCCCGGTGCCGGCTCGGTAATACCCGCCAGCCGCGTACACCGGAACCCCGGCGGTCGCTCCGGGGCGCCCGTGGTGACGGCTGATCGTTCGCCACGCCGGCTCATCGCCGAGCTTGGCCAGCAGGTCCCACACGGCCAGCTCCACCGCAGACGACGCCGCCGCCCTGTCACCGTGGCCGCCGGGCTTCTCGTCAGTCATCGCGCACGCCAGCACCCGAGCGGGGTCGAGCGCGCCGGTGGCCGGATCGAGGAAAGTGTCCGGATCCGCGGCGAGAATCCTCGGGATCATGCGCTCACGCAGGATGCCGGCCTGACTGTGCCTGCCGATCGAGTTGAACGCGACGCCGGTCAAGGGGCGCCCGTCGCGGATGTGGTCGGTGACCACCGCCACGAGCGACACGCGATGCGCGGAGAAATTCACCACCGCGTTGGAGATCGTGCCCGCCAGCGGGACCGACATCTCCCTGATCTCGGTGATCCTCATCGTGTGCCGCCTTCCTTGCCGTGCCGTCGTGCCCGTGGCGGGGTCACTCGAATCGCTCCCGGATCCAGTCGGCGATCAGATCCGCCTGCACATCGCGCGCGCCCGGATTGAGGAAGTAGTGATTCGCCTCAAGCGTGTGCAGCTGCTTATCGCTCGACCCGATCTGATCGAAGATCGACTGGGCGTCACTGGGAAAGACTCCGGTGTCCTGATTTCCGTTGATCACCAGTGCCGGGACCTCGATATTGGGCAGATGCCGATATGCCCGGGTCTGCGAGTGCTCCAGACTCCACAGCGAAAGCCATGACCGCAGGGTGGTTCCCGAGGCAATTCCGAACACCGACCGGTTCGCGCGCTCGGGCACTCCGGCATAGCAGGAATTCGGCTCGCGATTCGTCGGCTCGAGCGTCGGGTCCACCATGCGGGGATCCGCCCACGTCCGGAAGACGGCGAAGGGACGGTCGTGGTAGCCGGCCGCCGTCAGCCGCTCGAGTTCCGCCACGACCCAGTCGGTGATGTGGTCGTTGCGCCGCTCCTGCGCGGCCCGGTAACGGTCCACGAATTCGGCGCTGAAGGGCGGACCGTTGACGCCGGCGAACAGGTCCAGGCTGTCATCGGTGGCAACGGGGTCGTTCTCGTCAACGACCGCGCCGTCCATCCAACTGGTCAACACCTCGGGTCGCCCCAGGTGTGCCGCGGAGGAGATGTAGCCATCGGCCCGGGGCAGCTCGTTGACGCCCGCGGTCAGCTTCATCCCCGGCAGCGCCGTGACGGACGGCGCCACGGACTGCGAGTGGTAGGCGGCCATCAGCGAGCCGCCGCCGGAATTGCCGAGGAGAATCACCTTCTCCACACCGGCCTGCTCACGCAGCCAGCGCACGCCCACCCCGATGTCGCTCAGTGCGGCATCCAGGATGAAGTGCTGCTCCGCGCCCCTGAAACGGGTGTTCCACCCCAGGAAGCCGAAGCCCCGCTCGGCGAGGAAATGCGACATGTAGTGCTCGGAGAAATCGATGTTGTAGTGCGTCGCGATCACCGCGATACGAGGCGTGGTGCCTGCGGCCTTGTAATAGACGCCCTGGCACGGGTGTCCCCCCGCACCGGCGCGGGGCAGATTAGTACTCGGGAGACCAACGAACTCCCGCTCAACCTTGGTCATGGACCCTCCTCGGGACTCTCACGACCCTGCCAACGGATTTCAGCCGCGAACGGTGTGGTGACCCGGGCGGCAGTCGGCCTCTGGGGATGCTGCGAGTCCGGGTGGGACTGCCAGAGCAACAAAGTCACATTCCCGGGCGAGGGCGCTGTTCGTGCGGGGTGCTATTCGCGCCAGAACACTGCGCGATACCACAATTCCGTCAACGTCTCGATGCACTGCTCATCATCCGCCGTGGCATCGCGACCGTTGGCAAGGTTCTCGTAACAGAATTGGTGCAACATACTGACGATCGCACGGGCGGCCAGGAAGGGGTCGAGAGTAGGACAGAATCCTTGGCGCTGAGCGGCGCGGATGCCACCCTCGATTCCCTCTACGGCCTCGCTGCTGAGGTCTTCCCAGACCTTCGCGAAATCGTCATTGATCATTGACAGCTGGTACACACCGATCATCTCGGCAAGATGATCACGGTAGGTGTTCCAGTGTGCACTCGCCGCAGCCCGAACGCGCTCCCGCGCCGAGCCCTTGGCAACGTCTTCGACACTCAGCCGCTGCCGGGCCGCATCTTGGAATTGCCGGGCCCACGATTCGAGGAGTGCTTCCTTCGAGTCGTAATAGTTGTAGAAGGACGCCGGAGATTTTCCCGCCTCCTTCACGATGTCCGCGACCGTCATCTTGAGAAAGCCTCGTTCGGAGATCACCTTTCGGGCCGCCCGATGGATGGCCTCCTGGGTTTCCCGACCTCGTCGCGTCGGCTTTACCTCCGGCACGGTCATCGCGAACCTCCTCGTGGACTTTCTCCAAGTACTTACCGTAAACCGAAGGCACTCGGGTGAGGACAGGCTTCGGTCAGCTCGCGTCCGTGTGTTAGGCGATGGCGCGCGGCCGCCAGTCCGCAGCAGTCTTGGGCTCGTGGGAGACGTCCTCGGGAGTGAACTCACGCATCCAGCACGAGAACTCCAGCAGTACACCATCTGGGTCCTGGAAGTAGAAGGATCGAACGTACACGTCGTCGTTCATCTCCAGCGCGATCTGCGACTCGGAGTTGTCGTGATTGACGATCGGGCCCACCTTGATGCCCTCCGCCTTGAGCTTCGCCCGGTACTCGGGGAACTTGTCGGCGGGAACCTCGAACGAGACATGGTTGAGGGATGAGACGGCGCTGAGCCACTCGCCGAACCCGGGGGACGACACGGGCGCAGAGATTCCCGGAACGGCCTCTGGGGCGTCGGGGAACCAGAAGAACGCCAGCGAGTTTCCATTGCCCGCGTCAAAGAAGAAGTGCTGCCCGCTGCCGTCGGGCAGATCCACCGTCTTGATCAGCGGCAGCCCCAGGATCCGGGAGTAGAAGTCCACAGTGCGCGCCATGTCGGAGCACACGAGTGCAACGTGACTGAAGCCGCGCAACTCGAATTGCTTGTTCTTGTTTTCCATGAGTGCCTCCTCCAACTGAGGTCCGTGAGAGCCTGTCGGCAAAACTGACCCTAACATCAGGTTCAGTTCTGTGTCCACACTTTTGGTGACCGCGATCACAGGTCAGCGCCCGACTCGAATCGCGTGAGGGGGATCACAGAATCGCCTTGACAGAGACCTGGGTCACATCTATAACTGAATCTGAAGTCAGGTTTGTATCTGGCCCCGTCAGACAGGAAGAGTCACATGAAACGACATACTTTCCGCGCATCGGCTGCGGCAGCCGTCGGCCTGGTCGCGGCCGCGAGCCTCACCGCCTGCGGTAGCTCGGGCAACGATGCGCCAGGGCAGCTTGTCGCTGCGACGCTGGTCGACGTGCAGAGCTTTGACCCGACCGTCAATCCGGGTCAGGGCCAGCGGGTCTTCCTGGACCCCGTCTACGACACGCTGCTGCGCACCGATGCCGAGGGCAACATCGTCAGCGGTGTCGCCACGTCCTACGATCTGACGCCGGAATACCTCGACCTGACCTTGGAAGAAGGACGCGAGTTCAGTAACGGCGAGTCACTTGACGCCGAGGCGGTCGCGGCCAACCTCGAGCACCGTATGGCGTCCGCTGGCCCGGCTTCCGGACCGTTCGCCAACGCGTCCGGCATCGAGGTCACCGGGCCGAACACCGTTCGGATCCTGCTCGACCGCCCCGCGCCGGCGCTGCCGATCGGCTTGACCGATGTCGCCGGCATCCTCGTGGCGCCCGGATCCCTCGACGCACCCGACCTGGGAACCAATCCCGTCGGTTCGGGTCCGTATGTCCTCGACGAGACCGCATCGAGCGCCGGCGTCAGTTACGTCTACGTCCCCAACGAGCGATTCGCCAACGAGGAGGAGCAGACGCTGGATCGTCTCGAGATCAGGGTCCTCACCGATGACGCTGCGCGCGCAGCCGCGATTCGATCCGGCCAGGTGGATATCTCGCAGATCGCACGAGCCCAGACCGAGACGGTCAGCTCGGGCGATGTCACGGTGGACACCTTCCCCGGCAACTACTGGATGCTGCACTTCACCGATATCGACGGCACACAGGCGCCGGCCCTCGAGAACGAGACCTTCCGCCAGGCGGTATGTACCGCGATCGACACCGAGTCGATCGCCGAGTCGATCTTCTTCGGCTACGCCGACGCCCAGAGCCAGGTCTTCCCCCCGGGCAATGAATTCCACGTCGAGGACCTGACCGATATCTACTCGTTCGATCCGGAAGAGGCACGCGAACTGCTCGCCGAGTCCGGCGTGACCGACACCAGCTTCACAGTTCCGGCGTTCGGGCCGATCCAGAGCGTCGCCGAGGCGATCCAGGGCAACCTGCGCGATGTCGGGATCGACATGGGCATCACCGTTGTACAGCCGGGAACCCTGGATCAGGAAAATCGGGAAACCAACTTCCCGGCGATCATCACCCCCATCAAGCAGGTCCACCCGCAGCAGCTCTACGTCGACCGCCTGGCGACCAACGGCCCCCAGAACCCGTTCACTGTCCCGCACCCGGAGATCGATCAGGCCTACGAACGGGCGGCCAATGCTGAACAGGACGAGGAGCGCGCCGCCGCTTTCGCCGAGATGCAGACGCTGACCGCCGACGAAGCCCTGTGGTGTGGCCTGTTCCAGGACCAGTCGATCGTCGCGTGGAACTCCGAGAAGGTGCTCGACGTGGAGAACTCCGTGGGGTGGCCCATGGGTCCCTCCTTCCGTGGCGTGACCGTGCAGTAACACCGCGACCAACGCCCAAGAGGAGATCAACACCATGACCAAGCTGATCGGTTACCGCTTACTGGCGCTCATCCCGGTGCTCCTGGTTCTGAGCATCGTGACCGTCGGCCTCACGGCGATCATGCCCGCCAACGCCGCGGACCGTATCGCCGGTGATTCGGCCACCCCGGAACAGGTGGCCGCGGTCCGGGCGGACCTCGGGCTGGACCTGCCCTGGTATGAGCAGTACTGGAACTGGTTGACCAACGCGGTGGTGGGTGACCTCGGGAACTCCCTCATGGACCAGGCCCCTGTTCTGCCGGTGGTCATTGATCGACTCGGCGTGACCTTGTCGCTGGCGCTCGTCGCCACCGTGATCGGCATGGTGCTCGGCATCACCGCCGGCACGGTGGCGGCCCTGCGGTCCGACTCGCTGCTCGACCGCGCCATCACGATCCTGTCGTCGGTGGCGCTGGCAATGCCCGCCTTCTGGATAGGCCTGATCCTCGTCTCGGTCTTCGCCCTCCAGCTCGGCTGGCTGCCGGCTACCGGATACATACCGTTCTCCCGAGACCCGATGGGCTGGCTGGAATCGGTGATCCTTCCCGGATTCTCACTGGGGTTGATCGTCACCGCGATGCTCGCCCGCCACGCACGGGCGTCGATGATCCAGGTGCTGCAGATGCCCCACGTCCGCACGAGTCGGGCCATGGGACTGCGAAACAGGAGTGTGATCGGCAAGCACGCCATGAAGAGCTCGTTGAGCCCGGTCATCACCACCATGGGCTTCCAGTTCGCCTATCTCCTCGGTGGCGCCGTGGTTGTTGAACGGGTCTTCGGCATCCCCGGGTTGGGAGACCTGGCACTCAACGCGGTCACCGAGGGCGATATGCCCATCATCCAGGCTGTTGTCATCACCACCGGACTGTGCGTGGCACTGGCCCAGCTGGGCGTGGACATCACCTATGGCTACCTCAACCCCGAGGTGAGGGCGCTATGACCAGCACAGCCACCCCCGACGATCAGACCCTGCTCCGGGATCAGAACAGCGAGGACCCCTCAGTGAAAACTGACACCGGCTCCCCCACCACACCCGCAACAACCGGCACCGGGAAGAAACCGGGCGTCGGCATTAAGGGTAATCCACCCCGCGGCCAGTGGGCGAAGATCTGGATTCGCATCCGACGTGACCCCGTCACCATCGGTGCGATTGCCGTCCTGGCGATCGTGCTGATGTGTGCCGCGTTCCCCAGCCTGATCGCCCCCCTCGACCCCCTCTCCACCAACCTCGCTCGAACCCTGGAGTACCCCTCGGTCGATCACTGGCTCGGCACGGACTCCCAGGGCCGCGATGTCATCTCCCGCCTCGTTTATGCCGCACGAATCGCCGTGATCGCCGCGGGGCAGGCCACGGTCATCGCCATGGCGATCGGCATCCCCATCGGCCTGCTGATCGGCTTCGTGGGCGGCCCCCTCGACAGCATCATCATGCGATTCGTCGACGGTTTCACCTCGCTGCCCGGCCTGATCGTGGCGATCGCGATCATCGCCGCGCGTGGGCCCGGAATCGTGAACGCGATGCTCGCCGTGGGCCTGGTCTTCTCCACCACCTTCGTCCGGGTCACCCGCGGTGAGGTGCTCAGCGCCCGACGCCAGCAGTACGTCGAGGCGGCGCAGGTGATCGGCACCAAGGCGCCGGTCATCATGGTGCGCCACATTCTCCCGAACATCATCGGTCCGGTGGCCGTGCAGGTCTCCCTCACCATGGCCGCGGCACTACTGGTTGAGGCCGCGTTGAGCTTCCTCGGCCTGGGTGCCCAGCCACCGGACGCGAGCTGGGGCGTGATGATCGCGGAGGCCGCCAACCTGATCGGCCTGAATCCTCTGCTGATCCTGCCTCCGGGAATCGCACTCGGTCTGACCGTACTGAGCCTCAACATCGTCGGTGACACCCTGCTCAGCGCCATGCGCGATGAGCCACTGCGCACCAACTGGCGTCGGATAGCCAAGCGATCGTCGTCGTCGGCGCGCGTCATCTCCGAGCCCACCGCGATCAATTCCGCGGAGACGGTCGAACCGCGGAACGGTGTCACGCCCACCGTGAGCCTGCGCGGCCTGGACGTCACAGCGGCACGGGGATCGGAGACCATCACCCTGGTCGACAATGTCTCGCTGGACGTCATGCCCGGCACCACGTTGGGCGTCGTGGGCGAATCGGGCAGTGGCAAGACCATCACGGCGCTCGCCGCGATGGGCCTTCTCCCCCAGAGCGCGCGCCGCACGGGTGGCCGCGTCTTCCTGGAGGGCGACGACATCACAGACTACTCCGCCAACCAGCTCCGCCGGCTTCGCGGGCAGCGCATGGCGATGATCTTCCAGGAGCCCGGTGCCGCACTGGACCCGGCGTTCACCGTGGGCAACCAGATTACCGAGGTGCTGCGCACGCATCAGGGTTTGAGCCGCGCGGACGCCTACGAGAAGGCCGCGCATCTGCTCGAGCGCGTGGGGATCCGCGAACCGCATCAACGGATGAAGAGCTACCCGCACGAGCTGTCCGGGGGCATGGCGCAGCGCGTCATGATCGCCCTGGCCATCAGTTGTGATCCGGTGCTGCTGATCGCTGATGAGCCCACCACAGCGCTCGATGTGACGCTCAAGGTCCAGATCGCCGACCTACTGGCCGGCATCCAGGACGAAACCGGCATGGCGATGATGTTCGTGACCCACGAGCTGGGGATGGTGGCCGAGGTCGCCGATCGGGTCGCGGTGATGTACGCCGGCCAGATCGTCGAGGAGCAGGACGTCAACGACCTGATGCACTCGCCCCGCCACCCGTACACCTCGGCACTGCTCCAGTCCAGCGTGCAGGGTCAGCCGCGTGGCATTCCCCTCAGCGTCATCCCTGGCACGGTTCCCTCGCCCGGCAACCGGCCGCAGGGCTGCCGGTTCGCCCCGCGCTGTGAGTTCGCGACCGTCGAATGCACCTCCGCTCCTCCGGAGCTCACCCCGACGGTTCCGGCGGCCACCCTGGGGGATGCCGTCCGGTGTATCCACCCGATCAACGCGCATCAGGGTGGTATTGACCTCAGCGCGTCGTCGGCCCGAAAGGCAAAGGTGAACTGACATGGCGCCACTTCTGGAAATCAACAACCTGCGGGTGGAGTTCCGATCCCGGGGTCTGTTTCGGCCCCACAAGCCGTTCGTCGCCGTTGACGACGTGAGCGTGAGCATCGAAGCCGGGCAGACCCTCGGCCTGGTCGGCGAATCCGGATCCGGAAAAACGACCCTTGCCCGCTCCGTGCTGCGACTGACTCGCGCCGCCGGCGGAAGCATTCGCTTCGACGGCCACGAGGTCACCGAGTTCGGGCGGGTTCCACTGTGGTACCAGCGACGCGTCCAGGCCATCTTCCAGGACCCCACCGCGAGCCTTAACCCCTCGTGGTCGGTGCAGGACATCATCGCGGAGCCCCTGCGAGTCCACACTGATCTGAGCGGTGCCGAGCGTGCCGCCAGGGTCTCCACGCTCATGGAGCAGGTGGGGCTGGACCCCGGCCTCGACCATCAGCGCCCCGCGGCGTTCTCCGGCGGTCAGCGCCAGCGGATCGGGATCGCACGAGCCCTGGCCACCGAGCCGGACCTCATCGTGTGCGACGAGCCCGTCAGTGCCCTGGACGTCTCCACCCAGAGCACTATCGTCAATCTCCTCAACGACGTGCAGCGCGAGACCGGGGTGGCCTACCTGTTCATCGGTCACGACCTGGGCCTGATGCGGCACGTCAGTGACCGGTTGGCCGTGATGTACCACGGCAAATTGGTCGAGGAGGGGCCGGCGGAGACCGTCTACACCGATCCGCAGCAGGACTACACACGCCGGCTGCTGGATGCCGCACCCGGGTTCGATCCGGCGGAGCAACAGCGCAAGCGCGACGCCCGCACCACGCGAGCCGCCAGCCAGGTTCTCGAAGAAAGCACTGTCTAACTCACCCGTCTGTCGACGGCATAGCGGAAGGATCTTCTTCAGTGATCTCTTGGGTACATATCATCTCGTGGCGCGCAGAGCGACATCCGGACCTGCCCGCACTGATCGACGACCTGGGGCAGACCCTCACCTATCAGGAACTGGCCGAGGAGGTCGAGCTTCTCGCCGGCGGTTGGGCGGCCAAGGGGATCAAACCCGGTGACACCGTGGCGATCGTCGCCCGCAACCGGGTCGACTGGATCAGCCACATGTTCGCTCTGAACAGGCTCGGAGCCATCCCCACCGGAATCAACTGGCGACTGGCCGCTCCAGAGCTGCGGGCCCTGTTCTCGGTGCTCGAGCCCGCGGCCATGCTGATAGATTCGCCCAACGAGGAGAAGGCGCGGCAGGCCGCGCCAGACCTCCCGGCGGTCAAGCTCCGCGATCCGGACGCCCGGGGGGTGGTGACCGGTCGTGCCTCCGATGCGTTCCAGGGTCCTCCCCCGCCCTTCCCCTACGAGTGGCTGCAGCCCAAGTCCCCGTGCGTTCTGCTCCATACCAGTGGCACCACCAGCGCTGTTCCCAAGCTCGTCACCATCTCGCACAGTCGACTGGTTGCCAGCGCCACCTACCTCAAGCTGGTCGTCCCCGAGGCGGTGGAAGGCGCGCGGCACCTGCGTGCCATGCCGTTGTTCCACATGGCGGGCCTGGCAAACATCACCTACCCGCTGTTCACCGGCGGAACGACGTATATCCAGTCCGGATTCAACCCGGGATCGTTTGTGGACGCGTTGGTGTCCGAGCAGATCCAGTTCACCAACCTGGTGCCGAGCGCAATCGCGATGGTGGTGGACGAGATCCGGTCCCGACCCGATCCGGTGGACCTGTCCTCGCTCATCGAGATCGGTTACGGAGCGTCGCCGATCTCCCCGGATGCGTTGCGTGACGCCATCACGACCCTGGGTTGCCGGTTCCGGCAGAACTACGGTTCCACCGAGACGGGTGGCTTCCCGGTGACCACGCTGGACCCGGAGGACCAGTACCCCGAGTCACCGCACCTCAACACCGCCGGCCGGGCCGCCATGAATTGGGAGGTCAGGATTGTCGACGACGAGATGCGCGACGTGCCCGCCGGCGAACCGGGCGAGCTCATTGTCCGTGGGTCGGATCCGTTCGATGGCTACTGGAACAACCCAGAGGCCACTGCCGAAGCCATGACCGACGACGGCTTCTGGCGACTGGGCGACATCGCGGTGCGGGATGGTGAGGGGTACATCAAGATCATCGACCGTCTGAAGGACATGATCGTCTCCGGTGGGGAGAACGTCTATCCGGCCGAGGTCGAATCCGTGCTCAGCAGGTACCCCGGTGTTCGCGAGGTGAGCGTGATCGGCATTCCGGATCCACGTTGGGGGGAAGCCGTTCACGCGGTGATCGTGATGGACCCCGCGGTGCAAACCGACACCACCGCCGACGCCGACGCCATCACGACGTGGTGTCGGACCCAGATCGCCAGCTTCAAGTGTCCGAGGTCGATTTCATTCATGGACGAACTCCCGCGGAACGCCACGGGCAAGATCCTCAAGCGGGAACTGCGAAAGGCGCATTGGACGAACAACGAGAGGGGCGTGGCATGAGCCGGGAAAGCGGCAGTCAGAGCAGCGGCAGTCTGACCGACGCCGAAAGGCGCCCGAACTTCGTTCTGATCATGGCGGATCAGCTCCGCGCCGATCATCTGGGGTTCGGCGGTAACGCTGTGGTCAAGACCCCCAATCTGGATGCGCTCGCCGCTCGGGGAACCGAGTTCACGCGCACCTACGTGGCCAATCCAATCTGTATGCCCAACCGCGCGAGCCTGCTCACGTCACGGGTGCCGTCGGCGCATGGGACCCGCTTCAACGGCATCTCCCTGGACCAGGACGCCAACACGTTCGTGCGAGCACTGCGTGCAGCCGGGTATCGCACGTCGCTGGTCGGGAAGGCGCATCTGCAGAACTACGGGAACGCACCTGAGTTCGCGCGGGCCATCACCGCCAACGGCCCGTCGAGCCCCGGAGTTGATGCCCGTCGCGAACCCGGGTGGGATCGCTGGGAGAACCAGGAGTTCCACAGCGAGGGACTGGTGGACATGCCGGAGGACTACTACGGCTTCGACCACGTTGAGCTGGCGATCGATCACGCCGACTACTCCGGTGGGCACTACGAGCACTGGCTCCGTGCCCAAGGCTTCGACCCCGCCAAGCGGACCGTTGAGCACGCGGCGCAGCGCTACGACGGCTGGAACCAGGTGTATCAGCCCGCCATGCCGGAGGAACTGTATCCCACGTCGTGGGTGGGCACCCGGTCGGTCGAGGCGATAACGACGGCAGCGGAGTCCGGGGAACCGTTCTTCCTGCAGTGCTCCTTCCCAGACCCGCACCATCCCTTCGCGCCACCGGGCCGGTTCTATGACATGTACGATCCGGCCGAGATTCCGCTTCCGGAGACCTTCCACGACTCTCACGAGGGGTCCTCGAAGCGGATTCGCAACATGATCAATCATCGGGGCGAGCAGCGCGGCGGCGAGATGGCGCCATTCGCCCCCAGTGAGGAGCAGTTTCGCCAGGCGGCGGCGAAGGAGTACGGCGCGATCTCGTTCATCGATGAGATGGTGGGGAAAGTGGTCCAGTCGCTGAGCGATACAGGAGTTCTGGACAACACAGTCATCATCGTCACCAGCGACCACGGCGACATGTTCGGCGACCACGGCCTACTCCTCAAGATGGGGCTACATTACGAGGGCTGTGTTCGCATTCCCCTGACGTTCACCGGTCCCGGGGTCGGAGCATCGTCGTCGAATGGATTGACGTCCACCCTCGATATCGGACCCACCATTCTGGATCTGGCCGGGGTGCCGGGCTACACGGGCATTCAGGGGCACTCGCTGGTCCCGGCGCTCACCGACCCCGGGCACCGGGTGCGAGATGCCGTGTATATCGAGGAGGACCAGATGTTTGACGCCTTCCGCCTCGGGATCCCCACGCAGTTGCGGACGGCGATCACGGATGAGGCTCGGGTCACCGTCCTCCACGGGAGCGACGACGGCGAGTTGTTCGACCTGCGCAACGACAGGAACGAGATGCACAACCTCTGGAACGATCCGGAGCACGCGGACCTCAAGAGTCGCATGCTGTTCCACCTGCTGCAGGCGCAGCTCGACCACACCGACACAGTGCTGCGCCCGACCGCGATGGCCTAGTCGTAATCGCACCCAGAGACACGCCGCAAGAATGCACAGGGCGTGGTCCCCACAACTCGCCCTGATTTGGACCTGGATTCAGCGGACCGATACGGTCCAAATCAGGATTTCCCGGCCGCGTGCCTGCGGCAGGGGGGTACGCACTGCTGAGTCTGGCGAAGGTCAGTTCAGGGATGCCCTAACTTCGACTGTCGCGTACCACCACCGGGAGATATAAGGGCTGACCCGGAGTTCGGGATGGGCCGAGACGTGGTCGACGAACCACTCAGACAGCCCATCCCAGTCGCGATAGTCTCCGGGCGGATGCAGCTGCCAGCCAAGTTCCTCGAGGGTCCAGTGCGCCTTGGCCGAGTTGCGCAGCATCGAAGTCGTGACCCAGTTAGGTGCGTCGTCCGCCCCGCCACGTGAGACCGGCACGACATGATCGAGGGACGGGAACAGCTCCCAGAAGGCGAAATGCGTCTTTGCCATCGCCCAATTGGGGTGCGCGGGGAACTCTTCCGGAAAGTGGGACGCAAGCACGCGAAGCACCCCGGCGTGGACCAGTCGATCCTGGCTGTACCTGTCCACGAATCCGTCACGGTAGTACACTGAATCGCCCCGGGTTTGATGGAGACATCGATTACCCGGGAAGGGATCATCAAAGCTATGGGAGCACCTCGTAAGTACCCGGATGAGCTTCGTGAACGAGCCACGCGGATGGCGCTGGAAGCACTGGCCGACCCGGATCGCTCACATGGTGCGATCGTGCGGGTCGCCGAGCATCTCGGCGTGCACCGCGAAGCGCTGCGGACCTGGGTGCGCAAAGCCCAGGCTGAGGGCCAGGACGCTTCGTCGGTGTCCGCCGATCGCGACGCCCGCCTGGCGCAGTTGGAGAAGGAGAACCGCGAGCTACGGCGGGCGAACACGATCTTGAAGCAGGCGTCGGCTTTCTTCGCAGCGGAGCTGGACCGTCCACAGCGTTGAAGGTCGAGTTCATCGACCGGCACAAGGACGAGCACGGTGCCCAGCCGATCTGCGACGCCCTGGCCGAGACCAGCGCCGCGATCGCGCCTTCGTCCTACTACGCCGCTAAGACCCGGCCACCGTCGGCGCGGTCGGTCCGGGATGCCGAGCTGACCGCGGCAATCACCACGATGTACGAGGAGAACTACCACGTGTACGGAGTCCGGAAGATGTGGAAGGAGATGGGGCGCGCCGGCCACGAGGTCGCCCGCTGCACTGTCTAGCGATATTCCAAGTACCCGGCACGCCACCGCGACGGGGATGCCGCCAGCGGCGCGCTCGCTCACGAGCGGGTACCACCTTTTCCCGGCAGATTCGCCTGGGACACGTAGACAGCAGCGCGGCGCAGGACCTCGTTCTCCTGCTCCAATAGGCGCACACGCCGCTTGGCTTCTCGCAGTTCCTGGGATGCCGCGACGGTCGTGCCAGGCTTGATCGCGGCCTCGACGTCGGCCTTGCGAATCCACTTCTGCAACGTCATCGGGTGGATACCGAAGTCGGCGGCGATCTGCTCGATCGTCACACCGTCTTCACGGTTCTTGGCGACGCGGACGACGTCGTCGCGGAACTCCTGGGGGTGGGGCTTGGGCACAGCAATATCCTTCCAGGCCCGCCCCACAGGGTAAGCCAGATCAGATGTCACCTACTCGTGCACCAGGCCCAAACCTGGGGCGGTTCAGTTCAGAGTCCGGAAGGGCCCTTTTGATGTGAGCGTTCGGGGCTACCGAGTGTCCTGCGTATCGGAGTATTGAGCCCGCCCTTGGACAAGTATCGGAGGTTCACTCCCAATCCGGAAGGGTCGGTAATTGTCAGCCAGTTCGGGCTCACGGGCCAACCTCGTCGTCATCCCCCTCATGATCCCCGCGGACTCCTGCCGACTCGCCTCGGCGGTGAGCCGCGGATCGGTGAGGTAGTACAGCGTGGGGAACGGGGTGCCGTCGTCCAACCGCGGCGCGGTCTTGACCACGCCGGGCTTGCCGTCCGGACTGCTGTACGAAACCTCCAGCAGCGGGCGCTGCTTCCAGACCCGCGAACCAGCACGTCTGGGCCCATAGTTCCCGGGCAGCTTCGCTCGAGCGAAACTGCACGACGCGCAGCAGTCCGATGACCGGTGATCCGCGCCAGGTAACGAACCGGCAGGATAGTGGAGAGCACGGACCTCAGTACTTGCGACGCGCGAGAAGCTATCCCCTTAGCAGCTTGTTTATGACGTTGTCATCGACGCCAATCACCGGCGCTCCGCCGGAGATCGCCTGTGAGCGGATTTCGAGTGATAGCTGCCTGGGGATTAGCGTAGGGTCGCCCAGTGCAATTCCCTCGAGAATTGCTAACTGTGTTACCGGGAAGCGCGTCCGATAGCGGACCTTTCCTGCAGCGATCTCATCAGGCCATAGCAGACTCTGGGCGGCCGTTACCGGGCCAGTTCGCTCGGCAATTGTCAAGGACATCGTTTTCTCGAACCACTCCGAAGGTGGTCTCCGTGGGCCGCCCGGCTTTATCAGCGATGAGATGAATACATAGTCGAACTTCTTCGGCGATGCGGCGAGCTCAGTCGGCAAACCCCACGTATTCCTTTCCATCCCATACGTTAAGTTGCGGTACTCAGCCTCCGAAAGATACGTCAGTAGCACTCGTTTCACGCGGCTACTCACCCGCCGAATTGATGAGCCGGTCGAACAAGGCCTGTGTTTCGGAGTCAGTCGAGTACAAATACGTCCCGCGCATGCCCCGCGTTAGCAGGACTTTGTACGTGTTCTTGATCGCGCGCTCAAACTCCGGAAGCGGCGCATTCCGGACTTGGTTATCCCGGCTGTGTTCGGGCTGCGCGACCCATCCTCCGTCTCGCCATACTAGATCGGGACCGAAGATCACTCCTGAGTAGTCGTACTCGAACCCCTGGGCCGTATAAATGCATCCGACTTGACCGAATCCTGCTGGGTCGGTGGCCCAGAATGGGCGACCCGGCGCGTCGCCGTGCTTCGAATCCTTCGGGTTATTCCAGGGACGAGCCCAGTCCCCGATTTCCACATCTGGGTAGAGGAAATCGGCCTTGGGTTTCTGGTCCCACTTCCAGCAGTATCCCGCCGAAATCCGAGATGAGAACCCGTCGCCGATCAGCGTGCTGAGAGCCGCCTCCAGTTCGGACGGGCTCTCCACGGTCTCTAGGACGAAGCCGTCGTCGCCGGTCCATTCAATGGGGCCGTCTCCTTTCAACCCGAGAAGGTTCAAGACCCAGGACTCGTACAGCCGGCTTCCCCCGCAACGGAACTGGCCGTCCAGATCCACCTTGACGACTTCGCAACCCATCCGATCCGCGGCGCCCTGAATCTCTGAGACGGTGCCCCGCTCCCCAGGACGGACCACCTGGTACTCGTCCAAGAGGAAGACTGGTACCCGAGCGGCGTCGATGAGTTCCTCAACCTGCGGGCGCCCCGTGCGTTTCGATGCCGGCGTATACCGGTTCGTCGATGTCTCCTTCACGCGATGCGCCTCATCGTTGATCAGGACGTCCAACGAGTTCTTCTCCGCGTCGATGAACTGGTTGTAATACGTGAACAACTTGCGCACTTTGGGCGCACGCGCAGCCGCAACCTTTCGAAGGGTGTTGGTGAATGCGGAGGATCCGGTCGCATGCATTACGGTGCGTCCGCGGCGGGCGAGTTCACCCATCAGGCTCAGAGCGATGACGGACTTACCGGACCCCGGCCCACCAGTGATGATGACGACCTGCTTCGTATTAGCGCCGTACGCCCTGTCGACCGCGCGCATCACGAGCGAATAAGCCACCTGCTGCTCGTCGAGCAGGGTGAACTGCTCGCGCCGCTGCACCTCGTCGGCTGCAACTGCAAGTAGTTGCTTGCTCGGCTTCGTGGCCGAGTTCATCAGCGCATCCGCCGCGTCTGCACCGGACTGGGGTGCGAGACGAGAAGTGAGGAACTTCAAGAACTCTTGACGTCGACTAGAAGTGAACAACTGGCCGTGCTGCGAGGGCTCCATCAAGAACAGCCCCGCGACAGCCTCGTCGACGGCATTGTGGAGGTACGCCACGCCCGCCAGTTTGTCTCCCTCGCCATTAAGCATCCCGACCATGTCTGCGATGTATTCGCAGTACGCGCGAACCTGCTCGACCGGATGAAGGCGCGGTTGATTGAAGGACTCACTGAAGATCACATCGTCGGTTCCATCGACGGGAATCGCCGTGTTCCATTGCTTGAGCTCCACGACGACGTATGACTCTTCGCCGGTACGCGGATGCACCCCGCAAAGCACCACGTCGGCGCGCTTGCTATTCAAAGGAAGCCGATACTCGAGGAGCATCTCGACCTCGTCGAGCCCCGCATCCTGCAGATCGCCGACCAGCACGCGGATGCTCAGATCCCAGGACTTCACTTCGGACGGACTCGGGCGGTATCCCATTCGATGTACAAATTGATCAACTAGATGCTCGGTGAGCGCACCCGCTTCAATTAACGATGCGGCGGCGGCGACCGATCTACGGACGAGCGGCACTGAACTGACTCCCAGGGCATGACGAAATTGCCCGGACGGGTGGGAGTCTCGTCCACTAGTGGACTCGCGCTGTCATACCGAACGGCTTGCATTGTCAGGCTACCTAGGAACGGTGCAAACCTCGGCGGGAATCGGCGTACGCTTGAGAATCTGAGTTGCATACTTACTAATTGGTGCCCCCAGTCGGACTCGAACCGACACTTTGACGGTTTTAAGCCGTCTGCCTCTGCCAATTGGGCTATGGGGGCTTGCCGGCCCCACCGGGGCGGAGCAGGGTGGCGCGCAGGCTGGCGGGCCAGTCTAGGTGGCCAGGCGGGCCAGAACCGACATCGCGATACCGTCGAGAATATCCTTCTCGCTCACCGTGATGTCAGCAATACCAGCCCTCTCAGACATCAGATCACACAGCGCGGAGGCAACAAGCGCGCCTCCCCCGATCACGTCTGCACGCCCCGGATGCATGGGCTCCACACCACGCCGCTCGGCGATCGGCAAAGCCACCACCCGAGCGCACACTTCACGCATCTGCTCCAGCGAGATCACCGAATTATGCAGCGCCACCGGGTCGTACGTAGCCATCCCCTGCGCCACCGCAGACAGGGTGGTGAAGGTGCCGGCCACGCCCACAAAGCGCTTCGCCCGGCCCAGCGGAAGCCCAGATGCCGACTCCAGAGCCTCCGCAATCACGCGACGGGCCTCCGAGACCTCCCCGCTGCTCGGCGGGTCCGAATGCAGCGTCCGCTCCGTGATGCGCACACAGCCGATGTCCACGCTCTGTGCGCCGAGAATGCGCACGTCGCCGTCGTCGTACTCCCCCACCACAATCTCCGTTGACCCGCCGCCCAGGTCGGCCACCACAAACGGCCCCTCGCGCGGATCCAGATCCACAACCCCGCCGGCGAACGTCAGCTGTGCCTCCGTCTGCCCGGAGATCACCTCGGCGGCCGCGCCCGGGAAGGACTCCCCCAGCAGGTCGGCGGTCATGTCGAAGAACTCGGTCTTGTTGGCGGCGTCGCGGGTGGCGGAGGTGGCCACCATGCGCACCGACTGCACGCCGAGATCCTTCATGGTTCTGGTGTAGTCGGTCAGCGCGGTGCGGCAGCGGGAGATGGCGCCGGCAGAGATCCGCCCGGTGGCGTCCACGCCCTCGCCCAGGCGGATGATCCGCATCTCGCGGACAACATCCGTGAGCCCGGCCTGGCCGGGCACGCCCTCGGCCACGAGCAGGCGGATCGAGTTGGTGCCGCAGTCGACCGCGCCGACACGAACTGAATCAACACCGCCGGGCGTGGTCACTGCTCGTCCATGGCGCGGTAGTCGGGGATGCCCAGCTCCTCGGGTGTCGGCCAGTTGGCGGGCAGGGCGGTGCCGCGCAACCCGGCCTCGCACGCCAGCGCCACCGACTCATCCCCCAGCCGCACCACGCCCGGCCCCTCGGCCAGCGCGTACGCCATGAGCACGTGCAGGCACTTGACCCTCTCGGGCATACCGCCGCCGGTAAAATCCGTGCCCAGGTCCTCGATCTGGTTCCGCTGCGCCAGGTACCGCTCGTGCGCGGCCTGATAGTTGGCGGCCATCTCCGGGTCCTCGGCCAACCTCGCCGTCATCCCCCGCATGATCCCCGCCGACTCCTGCCGGCTCGCCTCGGCGGTGAGCCGCGGATCGGTGAGGTAGTACAGCGTGGGGAACGGGGTGCCGTCCTCGAGCCGCGGGGCGGTCTTGACCACGCCGGGCTTACCGTCCGGGCTGCGGTACGACACCTCCAGCACGCCACGCGGCGGCCGGCCGAGTTGGGCGGCGATGGCGTCGAGATCGTCCTGGGAAACGCGTGCTTCAGCGCTCACGCTGGGGGTCCTCCTGTGACAAGTTACGGCGCGGGTTCGGCGCCGGGGTCGGCCGCCTCGGGCTGGTCGGGATTCTGGTCGGCGGGGTCGGTGACGCCGTCGGGGTGGGGCATCACCGGGGTGGG
>NZ_JBSHMJ010000044.1:23936-24528 GCF_053645265.1 Dietzia sp. NPDC055343
GGGGGGGTGCCGCGGGGGGGGGGGGGCACCCGGGGGGGGGGGGGGGTGGGGGGGCCGCCGGGGATCGACGTGCCGTCGAGGATCGACTCCTCCGGCATGACCGGATCGGCCGGCACGGAGATCGAGTTCCACAGGCGCGTCTGCCACGGCAGCGCCGCGATCTCCGCCGCCCGCTTCTCGGCCGCCGCCTCCTCCACCGGGTCGACCGTGCTCACGCGGTACGGGGTCTCCCCCGGCTTGACCGCCCCGAAGCGGATGCGGGCCTGCTGCTCGATGAACGCCGGATCGGACAGCATCTCCTGCTCGGCCTCGAGCTCGGCGATCGTCGCCTCGATCGCGGCCCGCTCCTGCATGACCGCCTTCTCGTCGCGGAGGAACTGGTAGTGGTTGCGCAGCGGGAACGAGACGGTGATGAGCAGGATGATGGCGACGACGGCGAGGAGTCCGATCCGCCGGGGCGTGTAGTTCTTCGGCCCCAGGACCGTCGAGGACAGATCCGTGCGGGTGGTGAGACGATGGGCCTCCGGATGCGCGGTGGTGCCGACCCGGCCGGACCTGGCGGACGCCGGCACGGGCCGATCCCGTTCGCGCG
>NZ_JBSHMJ010000045.1:0-24102 GCF_053645265.1 Dietzia sp. NPDC055343
CCTCTGCGTAGTCGAGTGTGCGATCAGTACCTGGAGTCGCTGCCGGACCACGACCCGTATGGGTCGTCGTCCTCCTCCACTCGGGTGGACGACGGTCCTCCCGACAACTCCTGCTGAAGACGTTCAAGATCCGTCTGCGGAGTGTTGTACTTCAGTTCGCGAGCGACCTTGGTCTGCTTCGCCTTCGCGCGGCCTCGGCCCATTGACCTGACCCCCTCGGAAACGGTGCTGGGCCACCTCGGGGGTGCCCATCGCAAGTGTGAGTATCTGCCTGAGCACAGGATAGCGTGCCCGGCGCGGAATGTCCGCCCGGGTGTCGTGGGGTGAGCGAAATTGCGGTCGTCGGGGCCTGCGGCGGGGTCGACCAGGACGAGAAACGGGCGCGACGCGAACGAGAAACCGGCGCCACCCCGAAGAGAAACCGGTTCGGGCCGAACGAGGAGCCGGCGCGGGCCGGACGAGAGACCGATGGGCCCGCCGTCGCGGCCGCACAGGAACGCGGTGGGCGAGCCCGCTAGGCCTGCCCTCGCAGGCGCTTGACGGCTTCGCGGCCGGCCTGGGGCCCGGTGTCCTGGGGGAAGGTGTCCGGGTCGATGGACGCGGCCACGCCGTCGATGTCCAGCTCGGCGTCGGCCGGCACGGCCCGCTTGAGCAGAGCCAGCGCGACCGGGCCGTCCTCGTGGTGCTGGACGACGGTGCCCACACGGCCGACCGGCCGCCCGCCGGCGCGGACCTCGGCGCCGGTCACCACCGAGTCGTCCCCGACGGACCCGTCCAGCTGGAGCCGCACGAGCACGCGGGGCGAGCGTCCCAGGTTGTGGACGCGGGAGACGGTCTCCTGGCCGCGGTAGCAGCCCTTGTCCAGGTGGACGGCGCCCTGCTGGGTGACGGCGCCGATCCAGCTGCTGACCTCGTGCGGGATGGTCTTCTCGTCGGTGTCCACGCCGAGCCGCCCCCGTAGCGGGGTGGTGCCCGCGACACGCAGAGCCTCGAAGGCCCACGAGCCCGCGGGCCGGGCCCCGGCGGCCACCGCGGCGTCGAACCATGCGGTCAGCCCCGAGCGGGGGACCACCAGATCGATCGCACCGTTCAGTGGCCACGGCATCCGGCGGGCGATGCCCCCGCCGGGCAGGGCGACGCTGGCGTAGTCCCCGACGGGCAGTGTCACGTCGGTGCCGTCCGGGGCGGTCAGAGCCTCCGGGAGGGATGTGCCGGCCATGGTCATCACGACCATGTCGGACTCGACGGGCGCGGCGTCGGCCCAGAACACCATCTTGGTGAGGAACTGCAGCAGTGGGCCGCCGCGGCCGCGTTCGGTGTCCACAACGACCGTGCCGTCCACGTCGGACAGCAGGGCGTGGTGCTCGACGCGCCCGTTGGCGTCGAGGACCAGCGTCTCGGCCCCCTCGCCATCGGAGAGTTCGGACACGTGCTGCGAGACGAACCCCTCGAGCCAGGTCAGCCGCTCGCCGCCGCTGATCGTCAGCGTGTCGCGGTGGGACCTGTCAATGATCACCGCCCCCGCGTCCGCGGCCCGCTGCTCACCGAGCGGGTCTCCGTAGTGGAAGGGGACTCCGACGTCGGGGGAGGCGCTGTCCGCATCCACCGCGCCGGGTCGGTCCAGAATCGGGCTCCGGTAGTCGCTTTCGATCCGGTCGGGCACAGCAGGGACGTTCACGATCGCGAGTCTACGTACCTCGTCGTATCGTTGCCGCCATGGGCACTGCAGCGGAGAGCACAGCGGATCAGCCGGACACGCGGCGGGTGGTCGTCCTCGTCGCGGGCGGACCGGACGGCAGACGCCCTCGCGTCCACCCATCGGACCAGCCGCTCCTGCTCGCCGACGACCTGGCGGCGGTCCGCGGGGACGGGTGTTTCGAGACGCTGCTGGTGGTGGGTGGTCGCCCGGCCAAACCGGGGCGCCACCTGGCGCGCCTGGGTCGTTCGTCGGCCGCGTTGGGCCTGACCGGGCCCTCCGACAAGGAGTGGCTCGCCGCCATCGACCTGGCCGCGCGCGAGTGGGGCGCGGGGTCGGAGGGGATGCTGCGGTTGGTGCTGTCGCGGGGCCCCGAGCGTGGCGGCGCGGAGACGGCCTACATCACGGTCGCGGCGGTGGGGCCGCAGGCGCGTCGGGCCCGCGCCGAGGGGATCGGCGTGACGGTGCTCAGCCGCGGCTATGCCTCCGACATCGGCGCGAGCGCCCCGTGGATGCTCCTGGGCTCCAAGACGCTGTCCTACGCGGCCAACATGGCGGCCCTGCGGCACGCGGCCGCCAACGGCTTCGAGGACGTGGTCTACGTGTCCTCCGACGGAGAGGTCCTCGAGGGGCCGCGCTCGACGGTGGTGATCGCCCGCGACGGCGAACTGCTCAGCCCGCCGCAGGAGATCGGCATCCTCGAGGGCACGACGCTGGGCGCGATGGCCGAGGTCGCCGGGCGGGAGGGGGTCACCGTCAGGCGCGAGCGGCTCCTGGTCGCCGATCTGCTCGCCGCAGACGCGGTGTGGTTGGTCTCGTCGGTGACGCTGGTGGCACGCGTGCGCCGGATCGACGACGTGGCCCTGCCCACCGCCGACCCCGGGATCGACGTGGCGGGGATGGTGGACCGGGCGGTCGGCCGCGCCTGAACCGACCGGCCCGCACATGGCTCCGGCTCTGCCCGGCCCGCGGTCAGTGACCGCGCAGGCCGGGCAGAGCCGGTATTGCTTGGTGCTCGTGTCAGCCGGCGACGCGGCTCAGGCGAGCCGACAACCGCGGGACGAGGCCTTTCTCGGGGTGGACGCGCTCTTCGACCCACCCGAGGTCCCCGCCCTCGACGATCCCGTAGATGCGCTTGGCGGCGCCCATGCGCGGGCCGGTGGGCGAGGACATGACGACGTCCGTCGACATCTCCCAAGCCGACTGCGTCAGCGGCTTGCCGTAGTACATCTCGATGACGCCGGAGGCGTGGGTCACGAGGAACTCGAGCTGGTCGTCCTCGGAGATCCGCCAGAAACCGGACTCGCGGTAGGCGGCCGCGTCGACGGCGCCGCCCGAGTCGAAGGTCCAGGCGCGCGAGCTCCAGCTCAGGTAGTTCTCGCCGTCGTGCGAGACGATGACCTGCTGGCCGAAGCGGTGCTGGCCGCGGTCGGAGGTGTCCGCCTCGCCCTCGCCCTCCCACACGCCGACGAGCGGGAGCAGGGCGAGAAGACCCGGGTGTAGATCGGGGCCGAAACGCAGGTTCGCCGTGTCCTCGGCGACCGGCAGCTCGGAGAACGGCGCGATGTTGCGGCCGGCGGTCTGCTCGGACCGCTCGACAGCGGCGTCGACGGCGGCGTTTCCGGAACCGGGTACGACCTGCTGGCCCTCACCCTCGTCGGGGGCGGGCGACGTGGGGTCCTCGGCGTTGGTCATGCCGCTGTCCGTCACGACTCGTCGGTGACCGTGCGGTAGACGATGTAGCAGGTGGCCCACAGGATCATCAGCGAGCACAGGACGAGGAGGATTTCGAAGAAGAGCACCATGGCCCAATCCTAACCCCGGGCCCCGCCGGTCGGTGCCGGGGAGTCCCATAGTCCCGCGCGAGGGGGTGAGGGCCCGGCGCCGCCGGGGCGGCTCAGCTCAGCGAGATGCGGGCCTCGATCGCGTGGATGAGGCAGTCCTCGGCGGGCACGGTGAAGTCCTCCCGCACCCGGGCGGTGAGGCCGACCACGGTGACGATGGTGAATTCCGCGTGCACGATCCCCTCACGCCCCGGCGGGTCGACGGTGATCTCGATGTCCCGCAGCTCGCGGATGGTCGAGTACTGCAGATGCAGGTGCAGGTCCCACCGCAGGTGGGTGGCCCCGAAGCCGGTGCGGAGGCCGTTCTCGCGCCGCACGCAGTCCTCGGCGAAAGGGACCCGGAACGCGGCCGCCGGCAGCGTCAGCGCGGTGAGGTACGTCCGGACCGCGGCCTCCCGCTCCTCAGGGGAGTACGGGCCCGGGTGGTCGGGGATCGCGGGGGCGGTACCGCGACGCTGGTCGATGCCCACGAGCACAGCGGAGGCGACTGAGGCACCGACGGCGACAACGGCTGCGCGCCCGGCCATGCCGAGCGACCTGGAGATCAAGGACATGCCCTCGAGCCTAGTCACCCGGACCCACTCGCGGGAGGTCTCGCCGCTGACCGGCGGCGCGGGGGCGTCAGCGCTCGACGGGGACGCCGATGAGCGAGCCGTACTCGACCCAGCTGCCGTCGTAGTTGACGACGTTCTTCTGCCCCAGCAGTTCGTGCAGCACGAACCAGGTGTGGCTCGACCGCTCGCCGATGCGGCAGTATGCCACCACGCGCCGGTCCGGGTCCTCGATCAGGTCGGCGTAGATCTGCCGCAGCTCGGCGTCGGGCCGGAAGGTGCCGTCGCGGGTGACGGCCCGGTTCCACGGGATGCTCACCGCGCCGGGGATGTGCCCGCGCTGACGACCGCCCTCCTGCGGCAGCCCGGCCGGTGCGGAGAGGCGGCCGGTGAACTCGTCGACCGAGCGCACGTCCACCAGCGCGTCGCTGCCGAGCCCGGCCAGGACGTCGTCCCGGAACGTGCGGATCGACAGGTCCTGGGGATCGGCCACGTAGTCGGTGGCGGGCCGCTCCGGGAGCTCGTTCTCCAGCGGGAGGCCCTCGCGCTCCCATTTCATGCGGCCACCGTCGAGCAGTCGCACATCGGCGTGGCCGTAGAGCCGCAGGTACCAGTAGGCGTATGCGGCGAACCAGTTGTGGTTGCCGCCGTAGACCACGATCGTGTGGTCGCGGGAGATGCCGCGCTCGGACATCAGCTCGCCGAAGCGCTCGCGGTCCACCAGGTCGCGTGTGAACTCCTGCTGCAACTCGGTCCGCCAGTTCAGCGCGACGGCGCCGGGGATGTGGCCGTCGGAGTGATAAGCCGCCACGTCCTCGTCGACCTCGAGGAAGACCACCGAGTCGTCGGCCAGGCGCGAGGAGGCCCAGCGGGTGCTGACCAGTACGTCGTCGCGACTCATACGGGCGAGTCTAGAGGTCCCCGCGCACGAGGCCGTCGAGCGGCGGGGTGCCGGGGCCAACGGTGCCGGACGCCGTCAGGGTCCCGGCCTTGACCGTGAGGGTGTCCACCGGGACGCCCAGGGGCAGCAGGTCGGGGGCGAAGGTCAGCGCGACGCTGCGCATCGCGAGCTCGGGGTCCTGGTCGGGGACGCCGCCGGGCCCGGTCGCCGCGGCCACGGGGACGAGGTGGGCGCCGGAGGCGTCGACGACGAGGTCGACGAACGCCGAGACCCGTTCGCCCGACTCGATGAGCGTTCCCGTGACGCGGGCCCGGTGTTCGGTCCCGCCGGCGAGGCTGTGGTCGTCGGCGGCCCCGATGAGCACGTCGCGCATCCGCAGGGTCGGCGCGAGGGAGTCTCCGGTGATCTGCACGGAGACCTCCACCGACTCGGCGCTCAGGCCGGTGTCCGCCGATCGGGCGTCGGCGTCGTCGTCATCCCGGTCGTCTCCTCCAGGGCGGTCGGGGTCGACCGCACCGTTGGTGTCGCCATCCACGTCGGGCACGTGGACATCGGTCGCGACCGCCTCGACGGCCACCGGCCCCAGCCCCGGGCGCTCGACGCCCTCCGCGCGGATCGACACCGAGGACAGCGTGTCCGGGCCTGACCAGCGCGAGAAGGGGCCACCCGTCATCACCGACGGCGGCCCCGCGCCCGGTAGATCGGGGGCGATACGGGCCGAGATCTCCGCCTCGAGACGGGACGCCGAGATCGAGTCGACCGTGAAGGCGCCCCCGGCGAGCACGGCCATGACCGCCAGCGCCGCGACGGCCATGCGAGGGATGCTCATGGGATTCAGGTCTACTCCATTCACGGAAACGCGGGTGTCGCTCGCTAGTATCATCCCGTTCCCCACGCGGAGAGGAAACGACATGGAAGTGGTGCTCCTCAGCGTGGAAGCAGACCCGGACGCCGTCGTGCCGTCGCTGCCCCTGCTGCCGCACACCGTGAGTGTGCTGCCGCCACAGGCCTCGTCGGTGGGCGAGTTGGCCGATGCGGCGCTCGTGTTGGTCGACGCGCGGACCGATCTGGCCGCGTCCCGGGCCCTGTGCAGGCTCCTGGCGGGCACGGGGGAGGTCGCGGTGGTCGCCGTGGTCACCGAGGGCGGTCTGATCGCGGTGAGCGGCGACTGGGGCCTCGACGACATCCTCCTGCCGACCACCGGCCCCGCGGAGGTCGACGCCCGGTTCCGTCTGGCGGCCGCGAGGCACACATCTCCCGACGATGACGGCTCCGGCCTCATCACCGTCGGCGAGCTGGTGATCGACGAGGAGACCTACGTCGCCCGTGTCAAGGGGCGGCCGCTCGACCTCACGTACAAGGAGTTCGAGCTTCTCAAGTTCCTGTGCCAGCACCCCGGGCGCGTGTTCACCCGGGCGCAGCTTCTCCAGGAGGTCTGGGGCTACGACTTCTTCGGCGGCACCCGCACCGTCGACGTGCACGTGCGGCGGCTACGGGCCAAGCTCGGGCCGGATCACGAGTCCCTCATCGGCACTGTCCGTAACGTCGGGTACAAGGCGGTCCGGCCCACGGACCCCAGGGAAGACGGAGGGGACGCATGATCGTCGAGACGGCACCGGACGCGCTGGACGCCGAGCGGATCGAGGCGGTGGCACGCGCGGCCGAGGTGGCCGACGGCGTGGCGCCGCTCGGGGAACAACCCCTGCGCGCGTTGCACGGTGGTGCCGAGGCCCGCGCGGTGCGGCATCTCGTGGCGCGGGCCGGTGGTGCCGAGGGCGAGCCGGTCGGCTACGCGCAGATCGACGGGACCGGCGACGACGCGACCGTCGAGCTCGTGGTCCATCCCGACCATCGGCGGCAGGGGATCGGCGCGCAGCTCCTGCGCGCCGTCCTCGAACGCGAACCCGCCGCCGCCGTCTGGGCGCACGGCGACCTGCCCTCCGCGGTGGCTCTCGCGGGCTCGGTGGGACTGACACGCACGCGCGAGCTGCTCAAGATGCGGCGACGCGGCTCCGAGGGGCTGGCGCTGCCGGAGCGGCGGGCGGTGGAGGGTATCGAACTCGGCACGCTCGCCGAGGCGGTGTCGGAGGGCGGCGAGCGCTGGCCGGGCATGGACGCCCGTTCCGAGTTCCTGCGCGTCAACAACGCGGCCTTCCACTGGCACCCCGAGCAGGGCGGCTGGACGGCCGCGCAGCTCGACGAGCGGTTGGCCGTGGACTGGGTCGACACGGGGGCGGTGTTCCTCGCGGTCGACACCTCCGGCGGGCCGCGACTGGCCGGGTTCCACTGGACCAAGACCGTCGCCGAGCCCGGTGAACCGGTGGAGGGCGAGGTCTACGTCGTGGCCGTCGACCCCGCGGACCAGGGGCGCGGCCTGGGTGGCGTGCTCACCTCCGTGGGCGTCGAGTATCTGGAGGGGCCCGCCGGTGCGGAGTCCGTCGTCCTCTATGTGGAGGGGGACAACCGTCCGGCGATCCGCACCTACGAGAGGCTCGGGTTCGGGGTCGAACACGTTGATGTGACCTATACCTCCCGTTGATTTCGGCTGGCACTCCGTGAGGGATTCTCAGGAACGCCCCAGGTGGGGGTGCCCGTGGCGGTTGCCCCTGACCCAGGTGAACAGCCCCCACGCTGGCAGTTCATTCACCGTTCACCTGCATTCGCGGGGTTGTTCACGTCAGAGCCTTAGGTTCTCTCCCCGTCGGGGCGTTCGCCCGGCCCGACGACGCGACGAGAGTCGCCACGAACGAGCCCGGTGGGGAGCCCGCCGGACGAACCAAGGAGAATCTGTGGACTTCAAGCGCACCGGTGCCCTGCTCGGGCTCGCCGCCCTGACGACGGTCGGCCTCGCCGCCTGCTCCGACGACAACACCGGCGGCGGTGACGAGACGGCCGCCAAGGCTCTGCCCGGTGTCGAGTGCGGTGGCAAGGCGACCCTCAACGCGTCCGGCGCCTCGTCGCAGAACAACGCGATGACGATCTTCGCCAACTCCTACGCCCTGAGCTGTGACGGCCACACGCTCGACTACAACTCGAACGGCTCCGGCTCGGGCGTCAAGGAGTTCATCGGCGGCCAGACCGACTTCGGTGGCTCCGATTCCCCGCTCAAGGACGACGAGTACCTCGCCGCCGAGGAGCGTTGTGAGGGCCCGGCCTGGAACCTGCCGGCCGTCTTCGGCCCGATTGCGATCGCCTACAACCTCGACGGTGTCGACGTGGCGCTGTCCGCCGAGAACCTGGCCCGCATCTTCCAGGGCGAGATCACCAACTGGAACGACCCGGCCATCGCCGCGGAGAACGAGGGCGTCGAGCTCCCCGACCAGGAGATCACCGTGATCTTCCGCTCGGACGAGTCGGGCACCACCGACAACTTCCAGAAGTACCTCGAGGCCGCCGCCGGCGACGCCTGGAGCCACGAGGCCGGCAAGACCTTCAACGGTGGCGTGGGCGAGGGCGCCCGCGGCAACGAGGGCGTCTCCGCGGCCGTCGCGCAGACCCCGGGCACCATCACCTACACCGAGTGGTCCTACGCCAAGAGCCAGGACCTCGGCATGGTCAAGGTCATCACCCCGGCCGACGCCGAGGGTGTCGAGCTCAACGCCGAGACCGCCGGCACCACCATCGACTCGGCCAAGCTCCTGCACGAGGACTCGCACGACCTGGTCATCGACACCTCGTCGTTCTACGTCCCCGAGGTCGGGGGTGCGTACCCGATCATCATGCCGACCTATGAGATCGTGTGCTCGCACTACTCCGATCCCGAGACGGCCCTGGCCGTGAAGTCCTTCCTGAACGTGGCCGTGAACGAAGAGGTCCAGGGCCAGCTCGAGGCCGAGGGCTACATCCCGATCCCGGACGCGTTCCGCGGCAAGCTCACCGACGCGATCAACAGCATCACCTGATCCGCCCGCGTCCTCGGTCATCGGGCCCGCAACGTACGCGGGGCGGGCCCGGTGGCTGAGGCGGTTAGCCGCTGAACCGCACAATCTGCCCGGCACGACCGCTTTTTCCCCGAGCGACTGAAGGTCTCATGACAGTTCACGAATCCGTCGACCGCGACGCCGACAAGAACAGCGCCGGCTCCGGCGCGCTCAACCCCGGCTCCGGTCTCGCGCCGAACTCGGACACGGGCGGCGACACCAGTCTTCTGGACGCCAAGTCCTCGAAGAAGTGGGACACCGTCTTCCGCAGCCTCACCGTCGCCGCGGGTGCTGTCATCGTCGCGCTCATCGCGCTCATCGGCATCGTTCTGGTCACCCAGGCGACCCCGTCGGTGATGCAGGACCAGGTCAACTTCTTCACCTCGTCCGAGTGGAACACCACCGATCCGGAGAACATGCGCTTCGGCATCCTCGACCTGCTCAAGGTCACGGTGCTGAGCTCGATCTTCGCCCTGCTGCTGGCCGTGCCGGTCGCGATCGGCATCGCCACGTTCCTCGTGCAGTATGCGCCCGTGAAGCTGTCCCGGTCGCTGTCCGCGCTCATCGACCTGCTCGCCGCCGTGCCGTCGATCATCTACGGCATGTGGGGCCTCCTCGTGCTGGGCCCGTGGATGGTGCCCTTCGCCGAGTGGCTCAACCGGAACCTCGGCTGGTTCTTCCTCTTCAGCAACGGCAACGTCTCCATCGCCGGTGGCGGCACCATCTTCACCGCCGGCATCGTGCTCGCGATCATGATCCTGCCGATCATCACCTCGATGTCGCGCGAGACCATCCGCCAGACCCCCTCCCTCCACCAGGAGGCCGCCCTCGCCCTGGGCGCCACCAAGTGGGAGAAGATCCGGATGACCTGCTTCCCGTACGCCAAGTCCGGCATGATCGCGGGCTCGATGCTCGCGCTCGGTCGTGCCCTCGGCGAGACGGTCGCGGTGCTCATCATCCTGCGTGCCGCGAGCTCGCCGAGCACGCTGTCGCTGTTCGACGGCGGCTTCACCTTCGCCTCGAAGATCGCCTCCGGTAGCGCCGAGTTCAACCACCCGCTGCCCACCGGCGCGTACATCGCCGCCGGCCTGGTGCTCTTCATCCTCACGTTCATCGTCAACCTCATCGCGCGCTCGGTGTCCGGTGGAAAGGTCAACGGCTGATGTCCCCCACGACAGACCTCGCCAAGCCGGCCAAGCCGGCCGAGACCTTCCTGCCGATCTCCGGCAGCCGCAAGGTCAAGGACAAGGCCGCCGCGGCCCTGTTCACCGTGTGCTTCGTGCTCGCCGTGATCCCGCTGGTCGCACTGCTCTACAAGGTGATCGCCTCGGGCCTGCCCGCGGTGCTCAACCCGACCTGGTGGACCAACTCGTTCTTCCTCGTCGCCCCGTCCTCCATGGCCGGCGGCGTCGGCCACGCGATCTACGGCAGCCTCGTCCAGGCGCTCATCGCGGCCGTCATCTCGATCCCGCTCGGTGTCGCCGCGGGCATCATGCTCGTGGAGTACCCCGAGTCCAGGCTGGCCAAGCCCACGACCTTCATGGTCGACGTCCTCGCCGGCGTCCCCTCCGTCGTCGCCGCCATCTTCATCTTCGGCGTGTGGGTCACGTTCTTCCAGCTGAGCCTCAGCGCCTTCGCGGTGGCCCTCGCGCTCGTGCTGCTCATGCTGCCGCTGATCGTGCGCTCGACCGAGGAGATGCTCAAACTGGTCCCGGACGAGCTGCGCGAGGCCTCCTACGCGCTCGGCGTGCCCAAGTGGAAGACCATCGTCAGCGTCGTGGTCCCCACCGCACTGTCCGGCATGATCTCCGGCATGTTCCTCGCGATCGCCCGCGTCATGGGCGAGACCGCCCCGGTGCTGATCCTCGTGGGTTACACGGCGAGCTACAACTACGACCTGTTCGAGGGCAACATGGCCTCGTTGCCGCTGCTCATCTACAACCAGCTCTCGAACCCCAACGAAGCCGGCCAGTACCGGATCTGGGGCGCCGCCCTCACCCTCATCATCATCATCGCGCTGGCGAACGTCCTCGCCACGTTCGCCGCCAAGGCGCTCGCGCCCAAGACGAAGTAAGGACCCCCAATGGCCAAGCGACTCGACCTCGAGAACGTCGACATCTTCTACGGCGACTTCCACGCCGTGAAGGACGTCAATCTCCACGTCCCGCCGCGCTCGGTGACCGCCTTCATCGGGCCGTCCGGCTGTGGCAAGTCCACCGTGCTGCGTTCGCTGAACCGCATGCACGAGGAGATCCCGGGCGCCTCCGTCAAGGGCTCCATCAAGCTCGACGGCGTGGACATCTACGACAAGCGCGTCGATCCCGTCGCCGTACGCCGCACCATCGGCATGGTGTTCCAGCGTCCCAACCCGTTCCCGACGATGTCCATCAAGGAGAACGTGGTCGCGGGCCTGCGCCTGCAGGGTGTCAAGAACAAGAAGAAGCTCGATGAGGTGGCCGAGAAGTCGCTGCGCGGCGCCAACCTCTGGAACGAGGTCAAGGACCGCCTCGACAAGCCCGGCGGCGGCCTCTCCGGCGGTCAGCAGCAGCGTCTGTGCATCGCCCGCGCCATCGCGATCGAGCCCCAGGTGCTCCTCATGGACGAGCCCTGCTCCGCGCTCGACCCGATCTCGACGCTCGCGGTGGAGGATCTCATCTCCGAGCTCAAGAGCGAGTTCACCATCGTGATCGTCACGCACAACATGCAGCAGGCCGCGCGCGTGTCCGACCAGACCGCCTTCTTCTCGCTCGAGGCCACCGGCATGCCCGGCCAGCTGGTTGAGGTCAACGCGACCGAGAAGATCTTCTCCAACCCGGAGAACAAGCAGACCGAGGACTACGTCTCCGGCCGCTTCGGCTGAGCCGAGACAGCCCTCCACATCAGAACCGCCCCGGTTCCGGTCTACTGGCCGGAACCGGGGGCGGTTCTGATGTCATGCGTCGGGGGAGGGGCGTCCTCCCGAGTGGGTGGGGCCGGGGCCGCGGCGTCTCGTCGTCGTCGACCCCGTCCCGGCGGCCGTCACTCCCCGGACGGCTCGTCGCCCGAGGCCGGGCCGTTCGCGCGCCGCTCCTGGAAGCTGCGGTCCGTCTCGGTGAACCGGCGGACCAGCTCCTCGTTGGGGGTCGAGGAATGGTCCGGGTCGTCCTCGCCCAGATTGGCGTACTCGCCGGTCGCCAGGAAGATCACGCGCTGCGCGACCTCGACGGCGTGGTCCGCGAAGCGCTCGTAGTACCGGGCCAGCAGCGTGACATCCACCGCCGACGCGACCCCGTACTTCCACTCCCGCACGGTGAGGAGGGTGAACAGGTGGCGGCGCAGATCATCCACCGCGTCGTCCTGTTGGGCGAGAGTCGCTGCCTGCTCCGCATCGCGGTTGAGCAGCACCTCCGTGGCCGAGCGGCCCAGCGAGACGGCGACGCGGCCCATCTCGGCGAAGTAACCGTTGACCGGCTCCGGCAGTACAGGCTCCGGGTGGCGACGCCGGACGATCTTCGCGACGTGACACGCGAGCGTGCCCATCCGGACGAGGTCCTGCACGAGCTGGATGGACGTGACCACCTGGCGCAGATCGCGCGCGACCGGGGCCTGCAGGGCCAGCAGCGCGAAACCACGCTCCTCGTTCTCCGTGGCCAGACGTGACATCTCCGAGGCGGACTCGAGGACCTTCTCGGCGGTGACCAGATCCACCTGGAGCAGCGCGTGCGTGGCCAGCTCCATGTTGTCGGTACCCAACGAGCACATTCTGGCCATGGACGTGGCCAGGTCCGCGAGTTCTTCGGAGTAAACAAGACGCATGTCAACAGGATACCCGCATGTCAACCGCGCGATCGGGGAGCAGCCATGAACGCCCGGTGAACATCTCGGAAGGGACGAGGATCAGCCGCCGGAGTTCTGGGCGTCGGCGCCCTCGAGCGCCACCGCGTCATCCTCCGGATCGTCGAGCCAGCCCTCGGGGAGCAGCACCTTCGACGGCGAGCCCTGGCGGCCGCGCGGGCCGTAACCGTCGGCGGGGAACGGCTCGTCCGGTGGCAGATCGGCGAGCATCTCCGCCAGGTCGTCGAGGGTGCGGACGGCGGACAGGGCCACACGCTTCTCCGAGCCGGCCGGGAAACCGCGCAGGTACCAGGCGACGTGCTTGCGGATGTCGCGCATCCCCTTGTCCTCCCCGTGATGCTGCGCGAGGAGTTCGCCGTGGCGGTACATGATCCGGGAGACCTCGCCGAGCGTGGGAGGGGTCGGGGCCTCGCGGCCGGACAGGCGCGCGGCGAGCTCGGAGAACAGCCACGGCCGGCCCAGGCAGCCGCGGCCGATCACGACGCCCGCGCAGCCGGTCTCATCGACCATGCGCACCGCGTCCTCGGCGGAGAAGATGTCGCCGTTGCCCAGCACGGGCACGTCCGAGACGGCGCCGACGTGCTCGACCAGACGCGAGATCTGCGACCAGTCGGCCTCACCCGAATAGCGTTGCGCGGCCGTGCGGGCGTGGAGCGCGACCGCCTGGGCGCCCTCCTCGACAGCGATCCGGCCGGCGTCGAGATGGGTGTGGTGCTCGTCGTCGATCCCGACGCGCATCTTCACCGTGACAGGGATATCCGTGCCCTCGGTGGCGCGGACCGCGGCCGCGACGATCGAACGGAACAGTCTGCGCTTGTAGGGGATCGCGGACCCGCCACCGCGGCGCGTGACCTTGGGGACCGGGCATCCGAAGTTGATGTCGATATGGTCGGCCAGGTTCTCGTCGACGATCATCTTGGCCGCCTGGTACGTGTACTCGGCATCCACCGTGTACAGCTGCAGACTGCGGGGAGACTCCTCGGGCGCGAACGTGGCCATGTGTAGCGTCGCCGGCTGGCGCTCGACCAGCGCCCGCGCGGTGACCATCTCGCACACGTACAGACCCGACACCGAACCCTGCTGCTCCTGCTCCAACTCACGGCACAGCGTGCGGAACGCGACGTTGGTGACACCGGCCATCGGCGCGAGGACGACCGGTGAGTCGAGCGCGTAGGGGCCGATGCGCAGTGCGGGTGCCGACGGGGCGGTGGGAGCGGACATACCGTAAGTGTCCCAGCGCTCGGCGGGCAGGTCCAAAATGCGCACCCGGCGGGGCAGGGCGGCAGCGGCGTCAGAGCGGCGGATTCGGTATCGGCCGAGGTCGATGCCCCGGTCTGCACCTGCGCCTGGGCCGAGAGGTAGTGGTGCCCCCAGCCGGGCTCGAACCGGCGACCTGCGGATTAAAAGTCCGTAGCTCTACCAACTGAGCTATAGGGGCATCGGACACGATACCGGTCGCTTCCGCGGGCGGTTTAGTCGCCCGGCGGATGGTGCCCTAGACTGAATCCCGCTGCGGACCGGTGACCCCGGACGTGGCGGCGCCCCCTTCGTTTAGCGGCCTAGGACACCGGCCTTTCACGCCGGCAGCGCGGGTTCGAATCCCGTAGGGGGTACGCGATCGGGAAGTCCCGGTCACCACGGTGGTGGTGGCCGGGACTTCCTGCATTTCGGAGTTCGGGCGGAGGGGCGGCCGGCCGGGTCGAGCGGCACCTGTACCTGTGCCTGCGATGGACTTGCGCGTCCGGAATGGACCAAACCGGGCGCGTAAGTAGCACCGATCTGAGCAGACCAGGTGCGTAAGTCGACCGAGGGGCAGCGCAACGGGCCGGTGTAAGGAGCCGGAGGGAAGGTGGAGGGTGTGTGGCCCCAACGGACGGGGGCGAGGGTGGAGAGTGCGTCCTCCTGGGAGGGGGTCCGGATGGGATCGGCCGGGCTGCAGGCGGTGCGCGATGCGCGGTCGCGGGCAGCGGGCATCGAGCACCCGAAGAAAAGCGTCCTGACCTGTGCAAAGCACGGTCTGGGTTGCCCGATTTGCGTTATCCGCATCGCGTCTACTAATGTTCTTTCTCGTGCGAAGAGCACAGCGAAGAGCAAGGCCCTGTGGCGCAGTTGGTTAGCGCGCCGCCCTGTCACGGCGGAGGTCGCGGGTTCGAGTCCCGTCAGGGTCGCCAGAGATGACCGGCGCATTCGGTTTCACCGGATGCGCCGGTTGTCTTAGGGCCAGGTAGCTCAGTTGGTACGAGCGTCCGCCTGAAAAGCGGAAGGTCGCCGGTTCGATCCCGGCCCTGGCCACCACGACATGATGCGTCGGAGGGAATCCCTTCGGCGCGTTCGTCATTTCTGCGGCATAAATGCTGCGCCATCTCTGTTGCGATGCCCTGTCCACGTCGCATTTTCCGGGTCGTCATCTCCGGAGCGCGCGGCCCGGAAGGCCGTGACCGGCGGGCGGGCAGCGACGCGCGGTGCCGGGGGTCACCGAACGGTCACACGGTTTCAGGGATTGTCAGGTGCTCGTTATAGCGTGGACGCCATGCCATCGACTGCCAGCGAGGTCCGCGCCGCTCCCGAGAAGCCCCGGAAGGGGCCGCGATGGGGAGTCGTCGCCGCGGTCAGCGGCCTCATCGGAATTCTGCTGGCGATCGTGGTGCCACTGCTGCCCGTCACGCAGACCACCTCGACCATCAGCTGGCCCGAGAACGGGACGGTCGACCCGGTCACTGCACCTCTGGTCGCCTACTACCCGCTCGACATCACCGTCGACGTCCCCTGTACCGCGGTGCAGGAGCTGCGTGACCAGGGGCGTGAAGACGGGGTGCTGGTCTCCACCGCGCCACGTCAGGCAGGCGAAGAGGCCGGCGCGCGCGCCCTCATGGTGTCGGTCGCGGGCCCGAACGTCGAGGTGCGCAGCCGCAACGCACTCATCGCCTCGGCGCCCACTGATGCCGTGGCCGCGCCCGGCGCATGCTCCACGATCCGGGTCGTCGCCGACTCGGGATCCATCGGCGCGGAGTTCCTGGGCCTCGAGGTCGACGGGCAGGGAATCGGCGGTCGGGTCGAGGAGGACCTACGCCCCCAGGTCGTGGGCGTGTTCTCCGATCTCCAGGGGGCCGCGCCGGAAGGCATGTCCGTCGACATCACCGTGGACTCCCGCTATACGACGCAGGCGACCGTGATCAAGCAGATCGCGATCGTGGTGGGCATCCTCGCGATCCTCGTGTCGCTCGTGGCACTGCACCGACTCGATCTCCGCGACGGCCGGGCCGGGCGACGCGTGCTGCCGCCGGGCTGGTGGAAGCCGCGACCGCTGGACCTGCTCGTGGTGGCGATCCTCCTCGTGTGGCACATCATCGGCGCCAACACCGCGGACGACGGCTACATCCTCACCGAGGCGCGTGCGGCGGTCTCCAGTGGATACATGCCGGAGGTGTTCCGATATTACGGAGCTCCGTATGCGCCGTTCGGGATGCCGTACTACCTGTACACGGCGATCAGTACGTTCACGCTCGGCAGCGTGTGGCTGAGACTCCCGGCGCTGCTGTTGGGTATCGGCTCGTGGATCCTGCTCTCGCGAGAGGTCATCCCGCGCCTGGGCATCGCAGCCCGACGCGCGGCCGCGGTCCGCTGGAGCACGGCGGCGGTCTTCCTCGCTTTCTGGCTGACCTACAACAACGGGCTACGCCCCGAGCCGATCATCGCGTTCGGTGTCCTGGCCACCTGGGTCTCGCTCGAGCGCGCACTCGCGACCGGCCGGCTCCTGCCGGCCGCGATCGGTTTCATCATCGGCGGGCTCACGCTGTCCGCGGCGCCCACCGGCACGTTCTGCATCGCCGTGATCATCGCCGCCTCGCGGCCGCTGCTTCTGCTCATCATCCGTAGAGCCAGGCGGGACGGATGGATCCCCACCATCGCCCCGCTGGTCGCGGCAGGGCTCGGCATCCTGCACCTGATCTTCCTCGACCAGCCGCTCGTCACCACGTTGCAGTCGTCCTCACTGCTCGGCGAGGTCGGCCCCAGCGGCAGCTGGTACGAGGAGGTCTGGCGCTACGAGTGGCTCCTGAACCCCACGCCGGACGGCTCGCTCGCACGCCGCTTCGGGGTGCTGGCCATGTTCCTGTCGCTCATCACCTGCGCGGCCATCCTGTTCCGCAAGGGCCGGATCCCCGGCGTCTCGGTCGGGCCTGCTCGCCGCATCGTCGGCATGGCCGCCATGTCGATCGTGTTCATGGCGCTCAACCCCACCAAGTGGACCCACCACTTCGGGGCATTCGCGACCATCGGCGCCGCGCTCGCCGCGCTCGTCACCATGGCGGTACTGCCGGCGGCGACCCGCTCGCTGCGCAACCGGATGCTGTTCCTGGCAGCCGTGTTCTTCATCCTGGCGCTGAGCTTCACCTCCACCAACGGTTGGTGGTACATCTCCATCTACGGCATCCCGTGGGGCGGTGCCCAGCCCTCCATCGGAGGGATCGCCCTGTCGTCGGTGTTCCTGGGGCTGATGCTCCTGTCGCTGCTCGCCGCCCTGGTCCTGCACTATCGCGAGCCGTTCATGACGCGGGCCGGGCAGGAGACCCCGCCCCGCGATCGGGGCCCCGTCGTCCGCCTGGCGCGGGATCTGTCGGAGGCGCCCCTCGGGTTGGCGGCTGCGCTCGTCGTCGTCGTCATCGTCGCCTCGATGGCGGCCGCGGTACGTAACCAGTACCCCGCCTACTCCGTGGGTCTGCAGAACCTCAATGCGCTGGCCGGCAAACCGTGTGGCATCGCCGACGCGGTCCTCGCCGAGCCCGACGCGAACGCCGGGCTCCTGGAGCCCCTCGGTGAGCCGCGCGATCAGCTCGAGGCCGGCGGCGAGGCCGTCCGGTTCCACCCGGACGGTATCGGCACCGACCTCACGGCGACCCAGGCCGCCGACACCGACACGCCCGGCACCGGCGAGGGGTCCGACACCACGTCGACGACCGCCGGGACCGAGGGTGGCGTTCGCATGGCCGAGGGCATCAACGGCAGCCACGCGGTGCTGCCGTTCGGCCTCGACCCGGGACGGGTGCCCGTACTCGGCAGCCACCAGACCGGCGCGCAGTTCAACGCCGAGACCACCACCGACTGGTACCCGCTGCCGGAGCGCTCGGACGAGCACCCGCTCATCACGGTCGCCGTGGCCGGCGAGTTCGCCCGCGACGCGCTGATCGTGGAGTACGCGACCAGTGGCCAGCCGTTCCAGCCCGCCGGCGTGGTGGTGCCCGAGGACATCGGCCCCGCGCCGGCATGGCGCAACCTGCGCGTGCCCATGGACTCGATGCCCGCCGACGTCACCGCGATCCGGCTGGTGGTGCGCGACCTCGATCCGGACCCGGAGCGGTGGATCGCGTTCACCCCGCCGCGCATGCCGGAGCTCGTCACGATGCAGGAGCTGGTCGGCCACACCCGTCCGGTGCTGCCCGACTGGGCCGTGGCGTTCCACGTGCCGTGCCTACGTCCGTTTGACGAGTTCGCCGGCATCCACGAGCTGCCCGAATACCGTGTTCTGCCCGACCGCGGCCTGGCCGTGAGCTCCACCAACACCTGGCAGGACTGGGACGGTGGCGGACCACTCGGGTTCATCGAGCTGCTCCAGGAGGGCGAGACCGTGCCCACCTACCTCGAGCACGACTGGGACCGCGACTGGGGTTCCCTCGTGCGGTACACGCCGATCCTCCCCGAGGCGACGCCAGCGACCGTCGAGCACGGCGAGGTCGTACGGTCGGGGCTGTGGAACGGGGGACCGCTGGCCCGGTGACGGGCTAGCATCGGGCCCGGAGCTTTTTACAAGGAATTCCAAGTAACCGCTGACGCAGACTGGAGACACCGCATGTCCGTGACGGAAAAGCAGTTCGAGAACATCCTCGTCGAGCAGAAGGATCGCGTCGCGATCATCACGCTCAACCGGCCCAAGGCGCTCAACGCGCTCAGCAGCGCCATGGAGAAGGAGGTCGTCGAGGCGGTCGAGGGGCTGGACTCCGACCCCGGCGTCGGCTGCATCGTCATCACCGGTTCGGAGAAGGCCTTCGCGGCCGGCGCCGACATCAAGGAGATGAAGGACAAGACCTACCCTGGCATCTACCTCGAGCGCTTCTTCCACGACTGGAAGCGCCTCACCACCGCCCGCACGCCGATCATCGCGGCCGTCTCCGGCTTCGCTCTCGGCGGTGGCTGCGAGCTCGCCATGATGTGCGACATGATCATCGCCGGCGACAATGCCAAGTTCGGCCAGCCGGAGATCACCCTCGGGGTCATCCCGGGAATGGGCGGCTCGCAGCGTCTTACCCGCGCCGTGGGCAAGGCCAAGGCCATGGACCTGTGCCTGACCGGCCGCCAGATGGACGCCGATGAGGCCGAGCGCTCGGGACTGGTCACCCGTGTCGTGCCGGCCGCCGAGCTGCTGGAGGAGACCATGAAGGTCGCCGACAAGATCGCCTCCATGAGCAAGACCACCGCCGCGGTGGCCAAGCAGGCCGTCAACCGGTCCTTCGAGACCACGCTCGAGGAGGGCCTGCTCGCCGAGCAGAACGCCTTCTACGCGCTGTTCGCCACCGAGGACCAGACCGAGGGGATGTCTGCGTTCGCCGAGAAGCGCAAGCCCGAGTGGCAGCGCTGATCGAACCGCCGCTGAGTCAGCAGCCGCAGGGTGAGGCGCGGGGCCGGGACGTCGAGTCCGGCCCCGCACCCGCACCCGGGATCCACCGCGCCCCCGGCGAGCCCCTGCCGGTCCTGGTCCTGACCGGCTACCTCGGCGCCGGGAAGACGACCCTGTTCAACCACCTGCTCTCCGGCGCGCCCGGGTTGCGGATCGCGGCCATCGTCAACGACTTCGGCGACATCAACGTCGACGCCGGCGCGATCGCCGGTCAGGTCGACTCGATGGTCTCGATGGCCAACGGCTGTGTCTGCTGCGAGGTCGACGCCAGTGAACTCGGCGAGGCGCTCATCAGCCTGGCCGACCCCGAGCTCGGCATGGATCTCGCGGTGATCGAGGCCAGCGGACTGGCGGAGCCGGCCATCCTGTCGCGGATGGTGCATGACGTACCCCGCGACATCGTGCGTCACGCCGGGATGATCCAGGTGGTCGACGCCGAAGGCCTTGACGACGCCATGGCGCGCCACCCGCGACTGGCCACGCACCTCGCGGAGGCCGACCTCGTCGTCGTCAACAAATGCGACCTCGTCACCCGCGAGCGGTTCACTGCGCTGCGCACGACGATCCGCGCCCACGCGCCGCGCGTCCCGGTGTTGCCCGCGGTGCGCGGTGCCGTTCCCGCCGGCCTGCTGTTGGGCGTCGCCCCCACCGCGGTGCCCACCGCAGCGACCACCGCGGCGGCCGAGTCGGACGGCCCGGTTGGCGGCGACCACGGCGACCCCGGGCACCACGACCACCCGCACCTCCACGACGCCTACACCGCCGTCACCGTCAGGCCCGCCGGCCACCTGCACCCGCGCCGTTTCCTCACGACCGTCGCGACACCGCCCACCGGCGCGTATCGCGCGAAGGGGACACTGACCCTGGCCACCGTCGACGGTCCGCGCCGCTACGAGGTGGCGCTCGTAGGGCGCCGGCTCGAACTGCGCGCCGTGGGTGAGGACGCGGCCGTCGACGACGGGGGAGCGGTACCTGACGGTCTCGTGGTGATCGGCGTGGAGATGGACGACGACGACGTCGCCGGCTTCCTCGACGACGCGGTGCTGTCACCCGGCGAGACGGTCGACGCCGATGCCGCGCTGGGCCTGCACCCGTACCTGATCGGTGACCCGGACTCCAGCGATGTGGAGGAATGGATCTACGACGAGCAGCGGTCCACGCCGGTCACCGGCAGTGCCGCGATGATGGTGGACCCCGAAGATCCCGAGGCATTCGATCCAGCCTTCACCCCCTGAGGCGGGCTCGGGCGGGAAGTGAGCACCGGTACCCCCGGCCGCTCGGCCACCGAGTCCGAGATCCGGTCGGCGGCGCCCCGACCACGTGCGTATAGTGGCGCTGACGATAGTGGTGTGTCGCACGTGCGGGGGGAGCAGACGACCCTGCTGTGGGGGTGGTGCACGGACGAGTGAGGAGACCGCGTGGACGAGGAGAAGAGCGGCCGAAGCGGTGGCGTGACCGGCGACGCTCAGCAGCGCAAGCGGGATCTTGCTTCGGTCCGTCGTGCGATCGCCGCGCTGCGGGATTCCACCGGTATCCCCGTCACCATCGGTGGCGTGGTCGGGGAGGGGCACACCCTCGTGCTCTCCGAGTCGCTCGGAATGCGCACCTCGGCCATGAAGGACCTCATGGTCCACTACGGTGCCGGCGTCGGCGGACGTGTCATGGCCACCGGCAAGCCCGTCGGCGTGGCCGACTACCCGCGCGCCGGCGTGATCACCCACGAGTACGACCTGCCGGTGCTGTCCGAGGGGCTGCGGTCGATGGCCGCCATCCCGGTCCTGGTGGGCAAGGACGTCCGCGCCGTGCTGTACGCGGGCGTGCACTCGTCAGTCCGGTTCGGCGAGAAGGTCCTCAACCAGATGGCCGCGACCGCGCGCGCCCTGGAACAAGAGATCGCGGTCAACGACGCGCTCGCCGCCCGCGGTGCCGCGCCCGTCGGGCCCGGCGCCGGCGAGGGCCGCTGGGACGAGGTGCTGTCCAACGAGCGGATGCGGGAGACCCACGCCCGGCTGCGGATGCTGGCCTCTCGCACCGAGGACCCGGACGTCCGGGCCGAACTCGAGCGCATCTGCGCCGAGATGGTCTCCCCGCCGCCGGAGATGCCCACCGCGCGGCTCTCGCGCCGCGAGCTCGACGTGCTGGCCTGCGTGGCCCAGGGCAAGACCAACATCGAGACGGCCGCCGACATGGGTATCGGCGCGGAGACCGTCAAGAGCTACCTGCGCTCCGTGATGCGCAAGCTGGACGCGCACACCCGGTTCGAGGCGGTCAACGCCGCCCGCCGGATGGGCGCCCTGCCCTGATCGTCAGCGCTCGCCGCCCGGCACCCACAGGACATCGCCCTCGGGGTTGGCCACACGGCCCAGCACGAACAGCAGGTCCGATAGCCGGTTGAGGTACTTCGCCGGCAGCACCGAGGTGGTCTCGGGGTGGGCCTCGACCGCAGCCCACGCCGCCCGCTCCGCGCGGCGGGCCACCGTGCGCGCCACGTGCAGGTACGCGCCGGCCGGCGTGCCGCCCGGCAGGATGAACGAGGTCAGGTCCGCCAGTTCCTCGTTGAACTCGTCGATCCAGCCCTCGAGGCGATCGATGTATGCCTGCTCTATACGCAGCGGCGGGTACTTGGGGTTCTCCTCGATCGGCGTCGCGAGGTCGGCCCCGGCGTCGAACAGGTCGTTCTGCACCGTTCGCAGCGCGGATGCCACCCGGTCGTCGAGACCACCGAGGGTGATCGCCACGCCGATCGCCGCATTGGCCTCGTCGCAGTCCGCGTACGCCACCAACCGGGGGTCGTTTTTGCTCACGCGTGAGAAATCGGACAGCCCGGTCGAGCCGTCGTCGCCGGTGCGGGTATAGATCTTCGTCAGATGAACAGCCATGACAGTCAACCTACGCGGCCGACCACCACGTCGTTCCGCGGTTCCGGGCGAGATCTCGCATACTGTGGACCCGTGAGCGGTAACCCCACGTCCCGCGAGGAGAGCTTCCTCGTCAGAGGCGGAACGAGTCTGAACGGCGAGATCGCCGTCGCCGGCGCCAAGAACAGCGTGCTGAAGCTGATGGCCGTCGCCTTGATGGCGGAGGGCCGCACCACGCTGACCAACTGCCCGAGCATCTCCGATGTTCCGGCGATGGCCGATGTCCTGCGGCATCTCGGATGCGCGGTGGAGATCAGCGACGACACGGTCGTCATCGACACCCCGTCCGAGCTCGGGCATGTCGCCGACGACAAGGCGGCCCAGCGGCTGCGGGCATCCGTGTGCATCCTCGGCCCGCTCGTCGGACGGCATCACCGAGCGGTTATTGCGATGCCCGGCGGCGACGCCATCGGCAGTCGTCCCCTGAACTGGCACCAGAACGGGCTCAACGCCCTGGGCGCGCAGACCCACATGGACCACGGTCGTCTGGTTGCCGAGGCGACCGAGCTACGAGGCGCCTCCTACAACCTGAGTTTTCCGTCCGTCGGCGCCACCGAGACGTTCGTGACCGCGGCCGTGCTCGCCCCGGGGACCTCCGTGCTGAAGAACGCCGCCCGTGAGCCCGAGATCGTGGACATCTGCGACCTGCTCAACGAGATGGGCGCGCGCATCAGCGGCGCCGGTACGAGCACCATCACCATCGAGGGGGTCGACGGGCTCACGCCCGTGACCCACCGGGTGATCGGCGACCGCATCGTTTCTGCGACCTGGGCGATGGGCGCGGTGATGACCCGCGGCGACGTCAAGGTCAGCGGAATCGACCCGATGTTCATCCACGTGGTGCTCGAGAACCTTCGAGCGGTCGGTGCCGAGGTGGAGACCGGGACCGACTGGGTTCGAGTGAGCCAGGAGGGGCGGCCCCGCGCCCGGGACATCCGGACGCTTCCGTTCCCCGGGTTCCCCACGGACCTCCAGCCGATGGCGATCGCACTCGCCTCCGTGTCCGAGGGAGTCTCGGTCGTCACCGAGAACCTCTTCGAAGCGCGGTTCCGCTTCGTGGAGGAGATGGTCCGTATGGGCGTCGATGCCGAGACGGACGGTCACCACGCCAAGATCGTCGGACGCGAACGGCTCGATTCGGCCACCGTGTGGGCGAGCGACATCCGCGCGGGCGCCGGACTGGTACTGGCCGGCATGTGCGCCGACGATGTCACCGAGGTGTGCGAGGTCTTCCATATCGACCGCGGATACTCCGACTTCGTGGGAGATGTCCGTGCCCTGGGCGGCGACATCGAACGGGTCCCGACCCAGCGATAGGCCGGATCCCTACCCGTTGTTGGAGGTTTAGGGCGGTTTCGGACCCGCTTGGTGCCGCGTCCGAAGTGCAGTTGCTCGGACAGATGCTCGAGATACCCTGTTTGACCTGGGGATTTGGTGTTGTGTTGGGGTGCGTGTAACTTTATCGGAGCCGCCAGGGAGCGGGGTTCGGGCCGAGAGGTTCCGGGCCTTGGACCAGGGCGGTTGCTTCTTGCGAGGCGGGTTCGAGAAAGTCCCGGTTTTGACCGGGGACGGAGAGCCTGCTAGGCTGGAGAAGTTGCCCCGAAGGGGTGCGGCTTCGAGAGTGTGGCGGTGAGAATGCCCGGTTTTGGAACTGGGAGTTGTTGCTGCTAGGTTGGAGAAGTTGCCCGGGAGGGCGGCGGTTGCAGGATCTTCCCTGTGAAGCTGTGGTGAGTGTATCGCGGTGGATCGGTGTGTGGGTGTTGTTTGA